>JAOZRQ010000044.1:0-5770 GCA_029940115.1 Desulfobacterales bacterium | reverse complement strand
CGGCTTTGACAGAAACGGGGGCTCAGGTTTCAAATCTGACGCATCACGCATCACGCATCACGCATCAGACATCGAGCATCGAGCATCGAGCATCGAGCATCAAGCATCGAGCATCGAGCATCAAGCATCAAGCAAAGAATATCGCCGTCATCGGCATGGCCGGGCGGTTTGCGGATTCCCCCGACTTGGAGACGTTCTGGAAAAATCTGCGGGATCAGAAAGACCTGATCCGGGAAATCCCCCCGGATCATTTCGACCACAGACCTTGGTTTGATCCAGACTCCCGAAAGTTAGGAACAATGTACTGCAAATGGGGAAGCTTCATTGACGGCGTGGACACCTTTGACGCGGGCTTCTTCAACATCTCTCCGAGAGAGGCGGAATCGATGGACCCGCAACTGCGCCTGCTTTTGCAGGCATTGTACGCGGCAGCGGACGACGCGGCCTGCACCCCCCGCATCAGAGGAAGCAGGACAGGCATGTATGTCGGGGTCTGCTTCCACGACTATCAGCAGGAGATGGAGAGGAGGGGAAGGCCGATGGCCCCCCACGACGGGACCGGCAACGCGACGACGATGATGGCCAACCGGCCGTCGTTCTTCTTCGACCTGACGGGCCCCAGCATCGCCGTGGACACCGCATGCTCCTCCTCCCTGGTCGCGTTGCACCTTGCATGCGGAGCCTTGCGGAACGGCGAATGCGAGACGGCCTTCGCCGCCGGAACGAACCTGATTCTGAGCCCGGTCCACCATTCCTACTTCTGCTGTATCGGCGCGTTGTCACACAGCGGCCGATGTCACACCTTCGACAAGCGGGCCGACGGGTATGTGCCCGGAGAGGGGGTGGCGGCGCTTCTGCTGAAGCCCCTGGACCGGGCGGTGGCGGACAATGATCCGATTCATGCGGTGATCAAAGGGTCCGCAGTCAACCACGGTGGATACACGCCGTCCGTCACCGCACCCAGCATGAATCTGGAGGCCCGGGTGATTCTGGACGCTTGGAAGGACGCGGGGATCGATCCCCGGACCATCGGCTATGTCGAGGCCCACGGAACCGGCACGGAACTGGGGGATCCGGTGGAGATCAACGGGCTGAGAAAGGCGTTCTCGCATCACGGCATCACGGACGGGAAGGTCCGTGTCGGCTCCGCGAAGGCGCACATCGGCCACACCGAGGGGGCCGCCGGCATCGCGGGAGTGATCAAGGTGATTCTCTCCATGAAACATGGGGAGATCCCCGCCATGCCGATGTTCGGAGAGCTGAATCCGTACATCCGGCTGGAGGACTCGCCGCTTCACATCAATCGGGATACGGAGCGATGGGAGGGAGACGGCGCGGGACCGAGGCGGGCCGGCGTCAGCTCCTTCGGATTCGGCGGGACATATGCCCATGCGGTGATCGAGGAGTATGAGAAGGGGGCGAGGGGCGAGGGGCGAGAGGCGGGGGGGCCTGTGATTATCATGCTTTCGGCGAGGAATGAGGAGAGGCTGAGTGCTTATGCCAAAAAGCTGGCGGATTTTTTGGAGGCGAGGGGCAATCCCCACTCTGCCGGGCCGGGGCATCGGGATTCGCGTCCAGATATCCGGGAGGACCTCATCGCCATCATATCGGAGATGCTGGATGTGGGCGGGGAGGAGATCGATCCGGACGAGGATTTCGATGAATACCTTTCCGATCCGGTGAAACGGGCAACCTTCTCGGAACGGATCAGCGAAAGGTACGATGTGCGGATGATCCCGGACATGTTCGCAGACTACGGAACCGTAAACAGACTCGCACAATGTGTGTCGGAAATGGGTGAGGGGTCAGAGATGAGAGAGCAGGGAACAGAGATGGTTCAGCCGCGCCTCGCCGACATCGCCCATACGCTTCAGGTCGGTCGGGAGACGATGCAGGAGCGTCTCGCCACGGTGGTGTCGGATGTTGGCGAACTCAGGGAAAAGCTGGATCAGTACGCCCGGGGAGAGGCGGATGTGGAGGATTTGCACACCGGAAATGTCAAGAAAGAGAGAAAAGAGACAGCACTTCTTCTTTCAGGGAGATCCGGAGAACTCTTTGTCAGAACCGCTGTGGAAGACAAAGAATTCACAAAGCTGGCCCGGCTCTGGGTGGCAGGCGCGGAAATTGACTGGAACTTGTCATATCCCGAAGGGACACCGAATCGGATTTCGCTTCCGACATATCCATTTGTTAGAGAGCGGCATTGGATACCCGAAGATGGCGGTCACTGGTCAGGGAGAGAAAGGCATGGGGCAACCATCCATCCGTTGATTGATGCAGTTATGCCCGCTCTGACCGTAAATGACGGACTTGTATTGAGAAGGTCCGTTCCATACCAGCCCAAGCCCCCTCGGTTCGTCTGTCTGGAAAGCATCTGGGAGAGATCGGAATCTGAGGTGGCTCAAGGTTCCCCGAAAATATCGGGTCCCGTTTTGATTTTTGACACAGACAGAGCGACTTTCGATGCCCTGAAAGAAAAATTGGGAAAACATGCGGACATAAACGTCATTCTGGTCAGACCCGGGGAAAGTTTTCAAACGGTCGAGGAAGATGTTTATACCATAGATCCGGGAAAACCGGAGGATTACCAACAATTGGTTCATGAACTTACCGAAAGGAATCTGTTGCCGACTCATGTCATTCACTTGTGGTCCCGGGGATCGTTTGCCGCGAAACAAGAGGTGATGGCATCCCAGCTTGAAAGGGGGATCTATTCGCTTTTCCATCTCTGCCAGTCGCTGATGCGGCAACCATCTGGACAGGGGATTCGGCTATGTCATGTCCATGCCGGCGGTGAAACCGAGTCCCAGCCCCAGCACACCGGCGTAGCCGGCTTTTGCAGAACGGCCTCTCTGGAGAATGCGAAATTTCTCTGCAAAACCATGGGTGTTTCCGAACAGCTGATCTCGGCCCCTCGGCAGATGGCCGATATCATAGTGAGAGAGTTTCAGGCGGATGAGACGGATCGGGAGGTCAGGTACGACGATCATGTCCGCTTTGTCAGACGGATGAGGGAATTTGACTTGGAAGTCGGCGGCTCCGACTCGGATGCCTTGTTGAAAGAGAAGGGCGTTTATCTGATCACTGGCGGTCTCGGCGGGCTGGGCATGATTTTCGCTGAACATCTCGCCAAACAGGTGAAGGCAAGACTGGTGCTTTGCGGTCGCTCCGATCCCTCCGATGAAAAGCAGAAGAGACTGCGGGATATGGAATCTCAGGGAGCCGAAGTGATGACTGTCCGGGCCGATGTCTCTCGGGAGGAGGAGATTCGTCGGCTTATCCTTTTGGCCAAGGAGCGGTTCGGACGGATTGACGGGGGCATTCACGCGGCGGGTGTGATTCGGGACGCGCTTGTTCCCAACAAGACCAAGGCGGAGATGGAGACGGTGCTGGCCCCAAAGGTGTATGGCACGGTCTGGCTGGATGAGGCATTAAAGGATGAGCGCCTCGATTTCTTTGTGATGTTTTCCTCCCTTGCCGGTGTGACGGGAAATCCGGGACAGTCTGATTATGCATATGCGAACAGTTTCATGGATCATTTTGCGGACTTTCGGGAACATTTGCGGAAAGAGGGGAAACGTCACGGGAAAACCCTGTCCCTCAACTGGCCGCTCTGGAAAGCCGGCGGTATGCGGGTGGACTCCCGGGCGTGGACAGTTTTGTCGGATGCCACGGGGATGACCCCGATGAACACCGAAACCGGACTTGAGGTCTTTGAAAAGGGATTGATGTCAGACAAAAGCCGGTTTATGATCATGGAAGGGAATGTTGGCAGGTTGAGGAAGGCATTCGGCGTTCCGACAAAAGAATCCCGAAATGTTCCCGTCTCTCATCCGATGACGGAGGCAGACGAAAAGGGACTCTTGGAGAATATCCGAAAAGAGTTGTCAACAATGGTTGCAGAGATAGTAAAGGTGAGAGAAAAGGATATTGATCCGGAGGAGAATTTGGTTGGATACGGCCTTGACTCAATAACCTTCACAGAGTTCAGCCATTCCCTGAACAGAAAATTCGGCCTGAAAACCGGCCCCGCGCTCTTTTTCGACCATCCTTCGATTCGCATGTTCAGCCAGCATCTCGCCAGCGAACACCGGGATACGCTGCTCCGCCATTATCAGATTGCGGTGAGTCAGGCAGATGACAAGGAAATCCCCGACGCAACGTATCCCCTTTCTCTGGGACAACGCGGATTGTGGCTGATCCACAGACTTGAGCCGGAGAGTGTGGCCTACAATATCGGATGTGCGCTTCGCATCCTCTCTCCTGTTGACATTCCCGCGTTGCGCCGCTCGTTTCAGGCACTCATGGACCGCCATCCATGCTTGAGGACCACGATTTCGGAAAATCAGGGAGAGCTCGTTCAGCAGATTCATCCATACCAGCAGATTTGTTTTCAAGAATGGAACGCGTCAAGATGGGATGAGAAGAAGTTGGACAAAGAGGTGCATAAAGTCTATCAGCGCCCTTTTGATCTGGAAAGGGGACCGGTCGTACGAGTCGATCTGTTCACCCGCTCTGAAAAGGAGCATGTTCTTTTGTGGAGTATGCATCATATTCTGAGCGATGGCTGGTCTGTGGGAGTGATGATGGGGGAGCTGGATCATCTTTATCCTGCCCAAAAAGAGGGAATGTCCGCACATTTGCCCCCGGAATTTTCTTATGCAGATTATGTGCGCTGGCAGTCCGAAATGCAGGAGGGACCTGAATCGGAAAGGTTATGGATCTACTGGAAAAACCAATTGTCCGGTGCTCCGCCAATCCTGAATCTGCCCACGGACCGCCTCAGACCGCCCATGCAGACCTATAACGGCGCATCTGATGAGTTCAAATTGGACAGGGGCATGATGCAAGAACTCAGGGATCTGTCTCAAAATGAGGGCGTCACGCTTTATATGACACTTCTGTCGGGCTTTTATACGCTGCTGTATCGTCATACCGGACAGGAGGATATCCTGATCGGTTCTCTGATTACGGGAAGACGCAGGCCAGACTGGAGGGGCACGGTGGGGTATTTTGCGAATCCGGTTGTTCTGCGAACCCGGCTTTCAGGAGGCTTGACTTTCAGGGAGTTTATGCGTCAGGTCCGAGGCGTTGTGTCGGATGCCATGAAACATCAGGCCTATCCGTTTCCCCTGCTTGTCCAAAAACTGGCACCCGAGCGTGATCCGAGTTGCAACCCGCTGTTTCAGGTCTCTTTCATTTTTCAGAGCCCCAGACAATCAAGCGGCATCAGAGTACTGTCAGCGGGTGACGAGGAACTCTCCGGTGGGGAATGGGCAGGCATGATGATTGAGCCTTTTGACTTGGCCGAAGCGGAAGGGGAAGTTGATATTGAGTTGTACATTGTGGAGACAGAGGAGTTTCTCACCGGCGACTTTGTTTACAACACCGATCTGTTCGACGATGCCACGATTCACCGGATGAACCGCCATTTTCACACGCTGCTGGAGGGGATTGTGGCAGACCCGGACATGAGACTCTCCGAGTTGCCCATGATGGAGGAATCGGAAGAGGAGCAGATGCTTGCGAGACGGAATGCCAAACGTCAGGTGACCATCCGAGGATTCAGGGTCGAACTGGACAGGATCGAAGCGGTGTTGTCCGCGCATCCGTCGGTGAAAGAGAATGTCGTCGTCCCGAGAACAATCCCATCGGATGACAACGCACTCATCGCATATGTTGTCCTGAAACCGGATTCCAAATTTGACGCCTCACGTTTCACGCCTCACGCCTCACGCCTCACGCCTCACGCCTCACGCCTCACGCCTCA
>JAOZRQ010000043.1 GCA_029940115.1 Desulfobacterales bacterium | reverse complement strand
CGCTTCGCTCAATTTTTGCACTCCGGACAATCTTTTTGTGTGGTGCAAAAATCGCTTCGCTCAATTTTTGCACTCCGGACAATCTTTTTGTTGAACTGTATCCTTGATGCCGGGATCAACAGGAATGATACGCTCAATCCCCAGATCAATGGCCTGTTTCAGATGGGCAAGTCCCTCAGATCGCTTCGCAGGGTCGCCGGCCAGTGCCAGACCTGAGAACCAGAGTCCCACCGGATCATTTGGGTTCCTGTCAAGAATCGAATCCGCAAATGAAAGCATCTTCTGATCTTCTCCCTCCCTAAGCAGCCACAGAAGATAAAGCGCGGCCATGTCGGTGCGATGAGGCGCACGGTGCAGGAATGATCGGAGCATCTCCTCCCAGTCCGCCAGATAAGCCGGGGCGTTTCGGGCAAAGGCCGGATGCGTCAATGAAAATGCGAGTTCCCCCCGAACCAGCAGACCGGCGTTGTGAAACCTGAGGCTCATTTTTTTCCCGCCGGCCAGCATCAGTTTGTGGGCATCCAGAAAAGTGAACAGCATTGGGGAGGCATCATTTGGAAGAGCGGATTGGTGTTCCCTTGCTTGGGCCACTTTAAGAAGAATCCGGGTGAAATGGACACCGCCCGGCCCGGCGCAGGCGATCAGGTCGTTTACTTTCAGAGCATCCGTGCGGGAGGAGATACGAGCCAGAACGGTATCTCGTACCTTGACACCCTGTTGCCAAGTGAGGGTCAGGGCATAGATTTGGATCAAAAGCATCAAGACCCAAAAAACGATGATGACAGGCGTTGTCAGTATTCGTTTCGGCATCGGATTCTCCGTCGGACGGCAGAATCCAGCCCACGCCATCGCCATGAAAGGGAGGCTGCCCGGCAATTGGAACCATACGGCGGACAGCCCTGCGAGCAACGCGGCAGCTGTTCCCGCCAATGGAATTTGGGAATCCTTGCAACAGCATGGCAACGCAAGCAGGATGCCCCACATCAGCGCCAACCCGACAATCCCGGCGGAGAGGAGCGCTTCGGCAAAGTCGTTGTGGCTGTGAAAATATTCCCGCGCCAACGAATCGGGTCGGAGCCACTCTTCTGCGCCGAGAAAGACCGACGATTGATTGGCGTACGCCAGCAACTGATCCGCATAGTGCCCCCATCCGCGTCCCGTGATCAAGGCGGACGGCTTGTCCTGAAGCGACAAAAAGATCACCCGGTTCTGCAAGTATCGGGAGGCAAGACTGCTCTCCGACGGGATCCATCCTTTCGGATGGGTGGTGCTCAAATGGCTGCCATACAGGGTGATTCCCGCGGTGAGAAGGATCGGAACAGCGATGACCAAAGCCGCGGCATAAACACGGATCCACTTTTTGACATGATGAAGGTAATAAAGGCCGCCCCATACCGTGGGTGCCAAGATCAGGCATAGGAGAATCGCGGCCCGGTTGCCTGAGATGGCGACGATCCCCATGCCTGCGATCAGACAGGCCCCACGACCCAAAACGGAGGTCGGCTGTATGGTCGTGAGCAGGATGAACGCGATGAAAATTCCGTAAAAGGCAAGGTGGTCCGAAAACCAGTAGGGAGACCACGGCCAGCCGGGATGCAAGGTTCCGTAAACCGTCAGTGCCGTGACGGTCAGCGCGGCAATTAGGCTGACCCCTGCCAGACCCCGGCGAAGCCGTTGATCCCCATGCATAACCATTCCGCCGGCAAAGAGCGACGCCATGTCCAGATACCACACCGCGCCCTCTCCGTGACGGGGATCACCCAACCAAGAAAGGCTGGGAACCTCGGCAAACCATGACATCAAGATGCTCCATATCCCCAGAGCCGTTGAGACAAGGATCAGAGGATGACTCAGGATTATCGAGTATCGTCCGGCATTGGCCAGAAGAAGTGCCAAGAGGCCCACCGTCGCGAGCGCGGAGACACCGTGCAACCCTGCAATGACCGGTTCGGATTGGAACCAGACACCGATGTGAAACGGTGGCAACGCCAAGAATACGATGAAGGGGGAAAGGAGAAGGGAGATCGATACGACACCCAAACCAATTTTTTCAAGCGTCAATCTGCCACTCATTTTAAGGGTAAGGGTAAAGGTAAGTATTCGGTAAAACCCGTCGACTTCACCCCTACGCTCGGTTCGGATTGACAAATCCGAACCCCCCATCCCGCCGGATTTGGCAATCCGGCGAGAGCGAGGACGGGGTTTACCGAATATTTACGGGTAAAGTTCGTAGTTCCGCCTTTAGGCGGTGCGAGACCGCCTGAAGCTCAAAAAAACTTAATGATCAAGTATAAATATTGTGCCAAAATTTGACGGATTATAACGGATTTAGGGGAGTCCCATGCCCATGTCCGTACTCGCCCTTCGACAAGCTCAGGGCTCAGGGCACGGTTGCCCGCCGTTTCCCCCGTCCCCCCGTCCCCCCGTCCCCCCGTCCCCTGAGCCTGTCGAAGGGAACAATTAGTCATCTTTCAGCGTGACGACGGTGAAATCCTCTCCCCTGGAGCTGATCACCGGCGTTTGCGGATCGGGGATATCATAGAATTTGATCAAGTGTGGCACCACTTCTTTGACATAACTGAAGATCTCACTCACCGAGACATCCCCATCCCGAGGGGCGGTGTCGGCCTTGCCGTCAAAGGCTTGGAGCAGTGCGTAAGTGAAGAGTGAATGATTCAGTTTTGTCAACTCACTCGCATACTGTTCCTTGGCTGCGGCAGCCGCGAGGTGAATGCCGGTGGCATGGGAGAGAAGGGTGAGGGCATACTGATCCACATACCTCTCAAAGAGATCCAGCACCGCGCCCGATTTGCAGGTATCGATGAGCACGATGATCCGTCTCGCGGGGATCTGTTTGACATAGGACTGAATCGCCTCTGATGAGATGCCGACCTTCCGGAAAGACTCATCTTCTGCATCCATCAGGTCGTAGGGGAGGAAATACCACTCATCTTCGCCGATGGTCTCGCCATGCCCGGCAAAGTAAACGACCAAGGTGTCTTGGGGCGGAATGGTTTGAAGGAATTGCATCATCTGGTAGATGGAGAGGTGATCCGCCTTCTCATCCACCAGTTCACGGGCGTTCAAGCTGTCAAAGAGTTTAGCGTGGGAGCTTTGAAAGAATGCGGCGATGGCTTTGACATCAGGTACGCAAAAATCGAGTTTTGGAATATCCTGACCCTTGTATTCGTTGATCCCCACGGTGACCAAGTGCAGGGCCGGCCGCGGCGGTCTCCTCACCGGTGCATGAATCATCTCGACTTCGGCGGATTCGCTTTCGATGCGGTCTTTGCTGAACCCCACCGCCCTGAAAGCATTTCTTCCCTCAATCAGGGGGACGTGGTAGTCTTTTGTCTCACTCTCCTTGCCAATCGGGTGACGCTGGGCATTGGTGTCGTCGAGAACTTTGCCGTTGTGACACAGCCGGATTTCATCGATGCCGCCTCCTTGGTCCGTGGCTTGGATGGTGACGGTGACGATGGGGTCAGATGTCTGGGAACCGGAGGTCGGGCTGATGATGCTGACCGTGGGCGGGAGCGTGAATTCCTTCTTGGAAAGGTCCGGGACCTTCTTCTTTTGTTCCACGCTTCTGTCGGCCATGAGACGCCCGAGGAGCGCGGGCCGGTAATATCCCTCCAAGAAGCCGTCCACGCCAAAGGATCGGTTTTCCGCATTCCATCGGATCGCGTCCAGGCGGTCTTCCACATTCCCGTCCAAGGTTCCGTCGAAATAGCCCTCTGGGCTGACCACGCCCCATCCCTCTCGCATGGAGATCAGGCGAGCCATCTCCTTTCCTGAATCCTGTTCCCAGAACCTTACGGTGCGGTCATCGCTTGCCGTGAGCAGACGCTTGCCGTCCTTGGTGAAGCAGACGGTGTTCACCGCATCGTGGTGTCCCTCAAATTCGTGCAGTCTTTTCCCGTCGCGCAGGGACCACAGGCAGAACCTGTCATCCCCGGCGGTGGCGATGACTCTCCCGTCCGGGCTGATGGAGACGCTACGGACGGCCCCCTTGTGCGCTTTTTCAGACAAGACCTCCTGTTCGGCGGGAAAATCCCACACCTTCACCCGGCCTTTTCCAAGCCCGACCGCCAAGTATCGGTCATCCGAACTGATCGCCACTGAACGGACCGGACCGTCTCGGAAGTCCCGCGTCAGAATGCTCGCGCCGGTCTCCGAGTCCCAGACCCGCACCTGCCCATCCTCACCTCCTGTCACCAGTTTGTTGTCATTTTGGCTGAATGCAAGAGAGAATACCGAGCCGCTATGCCCTGCGAGATTTCGGACTTGGACACCCCTTTTCAAATCCCACAACAGGGCTTTGCCATCGCGGCCGGCGGTCGCCAAGAAGCGGCCATCTCGGTTGATCGCCACACTGAAGATCGACCCGGAATGCCCTCGGAAGTCACGGATTTTTTCGCCGGTCTCCACGTTCCACAGGCCGACAGTGCCGTCTTTGCAACCCGTGGCGAGAAGCCTGCCATCGGGAGAGAGGGCCACAGAGAGTACCGGCGACCGGCCCGTCATGTTCTTCTTTCTCTGACCCATGGTAAAATCCCACACCTGCGCGCTCCCGTTCTCGCTACTGGCCGCAAACCATTTCCCATCCCGGCTGAAGGCCACCGAGGTCATCTTTCCCGCATATCGGGAACGGATGGCGAATGTCGGTTTCAGGGCCTGTCTGATGTTTTTGCGGATGGCGGTGGTCACCGGCTTGGTTTTCATGCGCAACGAGGGACCGATGGCGTCCGCCGGCCATTGCCAAAGGCTGGTGATTGCCAAGACCATCAGGGGGATAAGCCATTTTCTCATTATGAACCTCCTCAAATTCGGGATTCGGAAAAAGCACATTGCCCTTCCCTTGTGGGTGATACCTGAGTAAAGGCATCCGTTCAATCCCAAAAATCCGCTGTCATATTCGATCAGGAAACCAAGCTTCTTGGAAAAGCTTGGTTTCTGCCAAGGCATCCGTTCAATCCCAAAAATCCGCTGTCATATTCGGTCAAGAAACCAATGCCGGATTGAATTTGCCAATCCAAACCGATCGTACAGGATAAAAAAAAATTCTGATTATAACGGATTTTGGGGAGAGGATCGTGAATATGACAACGGATTGAAAGGATGAAACGGATATGCTCTGTCATTCCGGATCGGCTGCCGGAGCGGAAATGTCCGGTTGCGGAAAGGGGAATATCCGTTTCATCCTGAAAATCCGCTGTCATATCGGCAGTCTCCCCGAAATCCGTTACAATCAGAAAAATTTCGGTTAGTCCAGCGGTAAGCGGTGAGCGGCCTGCGGCCGCAGGGCGCTCACCCTAACCGCACAGATCGAAATTTTCAATCTCCTGACCTATTCTCTGATGATCTTCACCCGACGGTTTGCAGCCGCATTTGGGTTGTTTACGAGAAGGAGGTCAGTCTCTCCTTTGCCAATGGCGTTCAACCGGTTGGGATCCACATTGAACTGGATGACCAGATAATCCTTCACCGATTGTGCCCGTTGTCTCGACAGGTGCATATTATACGCATCGGATCCAGAGGCATCGGTATGCCCCTCAATGGTGAAATAAAAATCCCTGAGACGGTCAGTGTTCAGAGACCTTCCCACCACGTCAAGCTTTCTCTTCGCATTCCAAGTGAGTTCGTATGAGTTCCGTTCAAACGTGATCTCCATTGAGACCGGTTTTGGGCGGGGCTTTATGGCTGGCGTCGCCTTCACTTGAGGCTTGTTTACCACAGGGGTCGGCCGTATTCCCCTTGAGACAGCGCCATCTTCCGTTTTGCTTCTTGGCCGTATTCCCCTCCTCTTGTGGCCTTCAGGATGGACCACCTCATTTTCGGATGGAAGGACGGTTTCAGGCGGATCATCGGGAGCCCAAGCGTCAAGCAACTCCGCCTCCGTCGGCATCCGATCTCCAAAGTTCACGGTGTCATCCGCCCATCCCTGTGCGGCAAGGCAACAGATGATCACTGTTCCGGAAAGTATCCCAAACCATTTTTTGATCTTCATAACTCCTCCTTTTATAATGGTTGTTATAGATTTCAACAAAAAAATTGTCCCAAAGAAGCTAAGCTTTTTCAAAAAGCTTAACTTCTTCCTCTGAGCCAACAGACAACCACCGACTATCGATTCCGCAACCCATGCCAAGATTGGACCCAGCAACAATGATGGTCATATTCGGGAATCACCCGAATCTGGGTCAGGGACGGATCTGTCATGCGGTTCCGGTACGCCCTGACCACCGATTCTGGGACAATGATATCCTTCCCGCCGACAAAATGGATTTGCGGGACGGTCTGCAACTGCATGGCAAAGTCTGCCGGGTTCAGGGACCCGTCCAATGGCGTCACCTGATGATAGGCGGTCCATGCCGCGTGGTCCAGATTGGCTCCTATTGTTGTCAGCCTGAACACATCCCCGCGCTGGGCGGCAAGCAGCGCCGCGACTGCCCCTCCGCCAGAAAATCCCACCAGATCAACCCAAGCCGCCTGAACCATGCCCTTTGCCTGATCAATGGCATCGCTCACGGCTCCCACCACTTCCGGCGAATAGCGATGGGAGGACCAGTACCGGGGATGACATCCTGAAGATGTGTGGCCTGTGTAGTGGCAGGGGCGTCCCAAGTAAAGCACCGTTGATGCCTGATCTTGGACCGCCAGCCGCAGCCCCACCGGATCTTTCGGCGTCGGATCCGCTGAGAGGGCAACCCTGTTCTTCCATGCAAACCCGTCCCCTTCTATGTAAACAACCAAGGCATTCTCAGAGAAACCCGGCTTTTTCCCGAATGGGCCGACTCCCCTGCCAGAAAAAGCCGGGTTTCTTTCCCCATTTTTCATGAAACCAAGCAGCTCAAATTCGCCTGATTTGAAAAAAACAGGCTGCCATCCATGGGAAAGGGCGATGGTATGCGCCCGTTCAATCCGCGTCTGGAAAAGGGGCCCACATGCTGCAATGAGCCACAAAAAGATGACGACGGCCCACACTGACAACGAACACGAACAGCGGCCCACTGACAACAGCCAACGAACAACAACCAACAACGGACAACAGCCATCAGAACTCAAATCGCAGGTTGCCCATGATGGAATGCTCGTCGTAATCGTCACGGCCAAAGACCTTTGTGGCCTGAATGTCGCCCACCAGGGCATTGCTGAACAGCAGGAATCTGAAGCCGGCTCCCAAGACAACCCCATTACGGTCGTAAATGGCATCCTCACTTCCTGATGTGTCCTTGTCATATGTCGTATCATACTCAAACGCGGCATTCAGATAAGGCTCTATTGTGTCAAAGACATAGCTGAGTTCTCCGCCAACACCAATCTGACCCAAGTGTGTTGTGTTGGATGGCACATCTCTGGAATATGTGCGGCCATCACTTTCTTCAAAAGGGTGTTGCTCCTCTTCAGCATAAAGATAGCTGACATTGCCAGTCAGATTCCACCTGTCACGGTTATAATATCCTTTTGCACTAGCCGAAATGAACACCCGTCTGGATTCGAGGGAAGCGGTGATCACGCCTGCACCGGGGACTTTGCTGCCATCTTTGTTCCGTTTCTGGTCAACATCAACCCACCCGAGACCTGCGGTAAGATCAAAGCTGAAAGCGTCGCGTATCAGAGTGGCAAAATACGGGGAAAAGATGAGGCCGTCCGAATCCATGTCACCAGCGTTGAAACCGGTGGTTCCTTCTGCCCTTTCATAGGATATGGCAACGCCCACGACCGTTTTGTTTGTAAGCTTGTGATCAATCCCGACAATGTAATTGTTCAGGTCAAATTTGGAATCCGATGATAGGGTCGAGCGTACACCTGAACCGATTGTGGTGAGCAAGCGTTCATCTTCCGACTCTCCAATGGCGATGTTGGCCCAGAGCCCGTTTCTCTGCTCTGCGTCCCCTGCGGAGATTCCCATGCCGTATTCATCAAAGTCAAGACTGACATCAGGCTTTCGGGATGTCTTGCCGGTGAAAGATCGCGGGGCAATGACCTTGGCAATGCGCTTACTGATCAGGGCTGTTGTCTGCCTCACAGCGGTTTTCAATGTTTGCGGTGCGGTCACAACAGATGAGGCGGTCTTCTCAGGCGGTGGTTCCTCCAAAGATGCTGGTCTGTCGGGCGGTCCCGGGGGAACATAAGTGCTGTCAGCGTGTGCCAGACTGACCAAAGCCATGCACCCGCATACCAGTAAGGCGATCAAAGACAGATGGTGTCTGCTTCCTTTTTTCTTCATTATTTTCTCCCTTTGACTGATTATAACGGATTTGGGAGGCCGTGAACTTGGACTTATACTGACACTTGCACTTGCCGCAAATGAATGCCCATGTTTGGGTTCACGGGCAGGGCTTCCCCAAAAAGCGTTATAATCAGCCCTTTGAAATTGCTCCTGAATTCATATCTCAAACATCTCTATCATCATTTATCCGAAAAGTCAACACATTATCCGAAAAAGAAACCCGGTTTCAGATTTCAGGGGACTGGGCGATCAGGTTTCCATGGCGCGGCACCGTGCCAGAAACCGGGTTTCTTTGATGATGGTTTCAGACTTCAGGGATCGGGTTTCCATGGCGCGGCACCGTGCCAGAAACCAGGTTTCTTATAAATGACCGTTGCTGTGATCACCAAAGACAGAAAGATGAATACAGCAAGGCTGTTGAACCGTGTCGGTGAATCCCCCTCTGCCGTACTGATGAAGCAGACCGTGCCACCATTAGAGGTGCCGTCTTCCGGGCCGCTGACCTGTGGCGGTGACGGCGGACCGCCGGAATCAGCAGCAGAGCGCCCGGTCCTCTCGTATGTCATGCTTGCCATCATTGTTCCTGAATCTGACAGCCGATCTTCCGCAGGGAATACGAGAGAAAGATTCTCCTGATTCACTTTCACCCAATATCCCTCATTGGGTTTCAATAAAGGGTCTGAATCATCACGATATTTCTCCAACTCGTCTTCCAGCTCGCTTGGAATGACATATGATTCCGGGGCATAAAAAGCATAACCACCTCCGTCTCCCTGTCTCCACAAGCTCTTTTCAACCCAGTGATTTTCTGGGGAAGATACGGGCACGGGGCCATTGATGACCGTGCCATCATCATCATGTTGCAATACCCGCACATTATCCCAGCGATAGTTGGCATCATTGGGACACGCGATCATGTTCCAGCCCTTTTCCAGCTTCACCTCGATGTTCTGAGTCTTGCTTACCGGAGTCCCTTGAGGCCTTATGTCAACGCTGTTCCATGCAAAGAACCAGTAAGCCTTGCCCGGCTTGACTTCCTGCCCGTTCTCATATTCCCTGTAAACAGCGTCTGCGGGATCATATTCCCACATATGCACATCATCATTCAGCGCCCCCATGGTGAACCGATGGACAAATGAGACCATTTTCATGGTGTCAGCCTCAATCCGTATGTCTTTCCCCTCAGGAACAACCAGTTGAAAGGCGACATGGGTGGCATCCGAATTCGTGATGTCCAGATCGGTTTGCGAAGTGGCGGTCAGGGTCAATGTGTCGGATGCGTCATCTGGAGCGTCTGCCGGCGGTGTCACTTGAGCGTTGACTGTCACAGAATCCTGAGCCGGGACCGTCACAGAACTTCCATCAGGCAGACTCACAGGCCACCCACTTGAGGAAACCAACCCGAGGTCAAAGGTGTCCTCTGTGTCTTGATAGTTCTGCACGATGAACTGGCAGGTGGCTGTCTGTCCTTGGTCCATGATCTGATCCGCGGGGGCGATGACCTGAAGATAACCGGCTTCGGTCCACTTTTCAAAGGCGATGATCGTCCATGCTTCCCCCGGAGCCAGCGCGCCCCTGTTCCATTGGAGGGCGTAACCGGCATCGTGATAGTCGGATCGGACGGTATCCGGCAATTGACCTGACAGAGCTGCACTTGCAACAGAAGAATAGTGGTCTTCATAATGGTGGGCAACCTTGTAACCGATGCCTCCGTAAAGACCCATAATTCCGGAAACATCGTATTCTTCATTGGTGAGGTAAACCATTCCCAAGTTGTCATCCCAATGCCCCTCAGAGGCATCATAGTCGGCAAAATAGGTGTCCCCCCCGTGCAGGAAGCGTACATCCGCATGAGTTTCGGAACCGTTGTTGGCCACCTCCCAGATGATCCGGTAGTAGGAATCTCCGTTCCTGTAAGAAATGGTCTGAGTAACCTGCACACCCGTATTTCCCGCTTCACAAACCGTTTGGATGGTCCATTCATCGGGTTTGGAGTGGCTTATCGGCGTGAAATGGTCATCGGCATCGGCCCAGAGAGTAAACGTCCCTTTTCCCCCTCCCCAGCGGTATTCAGTATCATTGCCGTTGAGGAAAATAACAGAACTCTTACTGTAATCCCCATAATATTGCCTGACCAGTGTGCCGCCTTCCCATCTGAACACGCCCATGGTAGAATCACCATAAGCATGTATCTCAAGAGGCATTCCCTCTATTTTAAGGAATTCTTCTGTATCTGCGCGTGGGACTGTCGTTTTCGCTGTTGTCAGAACTCCATTCGCATCAAGTCCGTAAGCTTCATCAGGGCTGAAGCCAATAAAGGCAAAAGCCATGATCAGCAGAAACATCAAAGCCGTCTCAATTTTCCAGAAAAGACAAAATCCCTTCATTTTTCCATCCTCCTTTCCAAAAGTTCCTTTAAGGACCAGAAACCCGGTTTCTGACACGGTGCCGCGTTCCCCGATAAGCTTGTCCCCGACGTTTTTATCGGGGAAGATGTCGGGGCATGGAAACCTGATCGTCTCGTCCCCTGAAATCTGAACCGGGTTTCTTTGTCACTCGTCAGTCCTAAGTTCTCGTAACATGCTGAAATCATTGACATCGAAAAAACAGGCGTGAAATGCTCGGTATCAATGATTTCAGGCAGTTGCCGGAATATCTTTCAGAACTTCCAGAGAACTTGGGACTGTCGAGTTTGTCATAATGGCTTGGATTTGCACCCCTAAAACTCAAATCGCAGGTTGCCCATCACAGAATGCTCGTCATAATTCTCACGCGCAAGGACCTTGGTCGCCTGAACATCCCCTTGGAGCGCATTGAAGATCAGGAACCTGAATCCGCCCCCCACCGTGAACCCACTGCGATCATAATCCACATCCGATATGTCCTGTCCATAAGTTGATATGTCCTTGTCGTAGCTCGTGTCATATTCGAATGCCGCATTAAAATACGGTTCCCATGAGTCAAACGCATAGCCGATCTCTCCGCCGACATTGAGCTGGCCAAATTGTATCTTATTGGACGACACGTCCCTGGAATAGTTGATGTCATCGGTTTCCGTAAAAGGGTCCTGCTCCTCTTGGGCATACAGATACCCGACATTGCCGCTCAGGTTCAGCCGGTCAACGGCGTAATATCCGTTTGCGTTGGCCGAGACAAACATGCGTTCAGAATCGAGGGAGCTCTTTATCACGTCTCTGCCCGGTTCGATGCGGCGCTCTTGGTTCCGGTTCTGGTCCACATTGATCCAGCTGTATCCCGCGCTCAGGTCAATGCTGAAATGATCGGCTATCAGGACCGCAAAATACGGGGAGAGGGTGAAGCCGTCCGAATCCATTTCACCCGCATTGTATTTGGTGGTCCCATCCAAGGTTTCATACGTCAGGGAGAGTCCCGCGACGGTCTTCGGCGTGAATCTGCAATCGATTCCAATGATATAGTTGTTCAGGTCAAAATCGGATTCGGTGATCGCATGTTCATCATCCGAACCGGTGATCGCGAAGTTGCCCCATATCCCGAACTTCTGTTCCCTGTCACCCGCAGAGAGTCCCATGCCGTAATCATCCATGTTGAACCCGAAGATGGGCTTCTGAAATTTTTTGCCCCCGGCAGGAACTGGCGCAATGACATTGGAAATCCGCTTGCTGATCAGGGCGGTGGTCTGTTTCACAGCCGTCTTCAGCGTCTGAGGTGCTGCCACGACAGACGATGATGTCTTCTCGATATGATAGGTGGCCTCCCGGATGCCGGTCGGCATCTCCATCTCCTTGGGTGGACCGTCATTGGCGATTCCAGTCGAACCGTCTGAGACGGTCATTGGCGTCAATCTGATTTTGCCCTCCCTTTCGGCATGCGTTCCATCAGAAGGAACAGCCAAGGCAACCATCAGCACCACAATCAAAACCGCTTGATACCAGATTTTTTTCATCTTCATATCTTCTTCTCCAAAATGAAATCTTCAGTGACCTTGACCTTGCCCTTCATTACCACAAAAGAAGCCAATAAGCGAATAGGGTGGAAAGAGTATTTTGAGAGGGCAATTCGGCCCGCCAAAATGACAGGACCTGCTTGTGTGGCTGTTGAATCTGGACGAGTGCCGGTTCCTGTCATTTTGCTTGGAATGACAGATTTTGGCCTTGAGGATACCATTCTTGAACGGCACACAAACTCTGTCAGGATGCTTCTCAATCCATGTCACAACGACGCTTGCAACTGGCAACCGACAATCACCTTTTCGATATCTGGATCAACCACCGGGTTTCAAAAAATTCCACATAAGAAAACGCGCCGGCCTCATCTTTGAGTTTCGGGACAACCTCTGCTCTGGCCTCTCGGACGACATCCCCTTCGGATCCCTTGACAAGACCGAATCCCCCGATGTATTTGGCAAAACGCGCCTGACCCATCGGCGCATTGCTGGCAAACAGAAGCACGGTTTCCCTTCCAAAAGGCGGGCCCACCTCCAGATTGAAGTTCTCCCCTCGGCTGGGGTCTGGCATCGGGTAGGTCTTTCCCCCTTCAAAAGAGTGAAATTTGCGATGGGTGTTGGGCACGAGCTGGAGCATCTCGCCGTCCGGCGCCTTGTCAATGATGCGGGTGAAAAATCGTCGGTTACCTTTTATATAATAGATGGCCTTCTCCCCTTCCCTGTATGCCGGTTTGTCGCTCCAGACCCGCACGGTGAGGGGGAGGCGGGAATCGGACAACAGTTTGCGCGGGTCTCCGGAAAAGATCAGCCAGTATCGAATCTCAGCGGTGACCTGCATGCCACAGGCCGAATCCCTCCCCTGAAAGGGCGGGGACACCTCCTTTTGCCTGATAATCCTGACATATTCGCCCGGCCGGATCGCCTCAAACTCAAAGCGGGCGGCATCTCTCATATGGGCAAGCCTCTCCTGAAGGATCTGATGGCTCTTTCTCAAAAGAAGGCGTTTCGCAACGGCCAGCGCCTTCTGCCGGCCTGCTTCCCGGGAGGTCTTTTTGCTGATGTAAGCGTAACCCGTTCCCGTGCAGATGATGAAACGTCTGTCCTTTTCAAGATCAAATTGTGGTTCCTTTGATTTTGCTGATGACGCATACCGCGGACAGATCAACCCGATCGCGGCGACCATCAGGACACAAAGGAGGATTCTCTTCCGGTTTTTTCCCAAATCTCTCATCAGCCACCCTTTCAATGCTGATTCTAACGGATTTTGTGGTTGCATGAGATTTCAGACAGCTGTGATCCCTGCAGACCGCGGATGAACGCGGATGGACGCCGATGCTCCCGCACCCTGGCCGGCCGCACAGGCCGTGGGCGTCTGTCTGCGTTCGTCCGCGTTCATCTGCGGATCATGTCGGAAACCACAAAAACCGTTAGAACCAGAATCAATGAGAATGAGGAGTGCAACTTTTACTCTGCGCTTTCAAACCCGATTTTTGGCACGGTGTCGCGCCATGGAAGCGTGATCGCCCAGTTCCCTGAAGACTCAGTAGATCTGAAAGAGCGAAGAAACCCGGTTTCTGGAAGGGCGCCGCGCCATGGAAACCTGATCGCCCGATCCCCTGAAGGCTGAAACCGGGTTTCTCTGTCATCAAACTTTTAGATCTGCTGAGACTGAAAGAGCAGAGAATCCTAGTTTCTGACGCGGTACCGCGCCATGGAAACCTGATCGCCCAGTCCCTTGAAACCGCGTTTCTCTGTCATCAGTCAGATTCCATTCCATATCCAACTTTGAAAAACAGACTTTAATGGAAACTTTTCAAAGTGTCAACCTATTTTTTACATCTCCAGTTTCTTCTCTGAAAAAAAAACGGTTTGACAATCAGACAATTTTCCTGTAACTGTATGTCACTTGTTGCCGATCTCGCCAGATTGACAAATCTGGGGCAACATCCAGAATCCAGTCTTTCATGTTGCGGGATGAAAATTTTTTCATGGAGCGACAAACATTTTCTTGAAAGCTCCATATAATATAACTCAAGTTTCGCACCCCTATGTGAGCCCATTTTTCAAGGGTTTCAGGAGATGGTCGACCTCGAAAACCCACTTTTTGGGCAATGTGAGATCAGGCACTTGCACCCCATCATGACCAAAGATTGAGTCAGACGGACCAAGAATTGACTTGACCATCTGTATTCACTCAAAAATTTGGGTGCGAAACTTGAGATATAATAAGTACCCGGCCATATATTTTCCAGAATCAGATTCAGAATTGTCAGGGAACAGCGCCCATAAAATACAGGAAAACTTTTGGCCAGGTACTTGAAGGATAATCTGTGTACAGGACAAAAAAATGTGAGTGCCAAGAAACCCGGCTTCTTTCCAACCGGGCAGACTTCCCAACCGCCAGAAAAAGCCGGGTTTCCTTCCCCATTCACTTTTTTTGTCCTGTACACAGAAGGATAATAATAAGGATGCAAAAAAAGGCCTTGATCATCGTTTCGGCCACCCTGCTCCCGCCGGATTGCCAAATCCAGCGGCCTGGATTTGGCAATCCAAGCCGAGCAAGGTTGGTACAAACATTTTCTTAAAGGCTCTGTATGATTAAGGATGCAAAAACAGATTGACAAACAGATAATCTTCATGTAATTGTATGTGACTTTTGTTGGGGAGCTGGCCAGATTGGCAAATCTGGTGAGTTCAGCACAAAAAATTTCCTCTCAATCAAGGCAGAGGTCCGCCTAGCACCTATTACTATCGTCACTCGGTTCCCGTTTGCTTTTTTTGGAACACCTTTGATCAGGTTCTTTTGCGCCCGGAACTTTTGGATCATTTTCCAGATGATCGTCTGAAGGTCATTGACAATGTTTCCGGAAGGTCGCTGTTATCCAAGGGAAAGCCTGACAAGAGGGTTTTTTCGGACCATCTGCCGCTTTTCTTCAGCCTTCGGATTGAAAGGGGGACATGAGAGATGACAATGGACTTGTGGGGAGAAATCCCCGAACCAGGAAAGGAGAGAACTCCCTTTGCAATTCTCCAAGAGCAGGCATCGCTTCTGCAAGAAAAGACGGGACTCTTGCTGGGGCGTGTCAGAAGGGTCAGGGAAGATTCGGAACATCTTTGCCACATGCTTGAAATTGTGGCCCCCAAGCTTGACAATTACGCATTCGGGGTGGTCGCCATCTCCTACGACATTGACATGCTCTATCCTGTGAGGGTTGAATCTTTGGTGAGGCATGAGAAGGATGACTGGGGGAAATTCGTATGCGACTCGGAAAAAATGCGGAAACTGTTCGGAAGGGTGGCGGAAAAATGCAGTTCCCAGAATTTGTCCCGGCATCAGTTGTAAAATTGTGATGGATTTGCGATGAGAAAGGAGGACTTGACCATGCTGTCAGCACCCATTGAGATCGTCATAAAGCCTCTGTTTGCTGACACATCGGCTCTCATTGCCATCGGGAACAGGAGAGAGATGCCTTCCCCATTCAGGCTGTGAGAGCAAGAAATGAGCTGAGACAGTCCATGAGAAGATTGATGACCACAAATGCGGTCTTGTTGGAATTTGGAAACGCCTTCAGCAAGCTTGGTCTCATACCCGTTGCCGTGAAAATGATCCAAGCGGTCAGGGATTCAAGGAGGTGGAGGTGTGTCAATGTTGATGCGACTCTGACAGAACGGGGATTTCAAAAAAGGATGGCTTTGGGATAATTTTTTCGCTGTTTCGGATAAGATCAATGTTCAGAAGAGAGATAAATCGGTGGATGATATCCTGAAACCGGACACTCCTGGATACGATCCTTATGAATTCTTAGCTTATGATAAACTTTGTCATGCATATTATCCGAACCCGGATATTGAAGATGAACATCTGTTCAAAAGAGTTGACAAGATGATTCATCTGTTGGGGCTGAATTACGGTACCATCAAAGATAATCGGATTCTTTTCCTTTCTCCCATTTTGGAAAGACTTTCCTTGGGGAAAAAGGAAGATGCGGATGTTTACCAATTTGTTACCGCATATCAGATGTGTGTTCAAGAGATTGAAGAAGCAGCGCGATGAAATACAATGTCCCTGGTTCTAACGGATTTTGTGGCAGGCGGTCAGCGGCAGGCGGCCCGCGGCAGGCCGTCATGCGTGGGCGATCTTGAATTGTCGCAGCCGAGGGCCGACGGCCGCAAGGCGCAAGCCGGGGGCCGCTGGCCGCTCACCGCCTGCCGCTCGCCACAGACCACAAAATCCGTTAGAACCAGCAATGTCCAATATGGACAGAGACATCGGACTGATTGACGAGGATGAACTGGATAATGTGGCAGATCTCTGGCAAGCACGACCTTCATGCCGCTGGCGGAGGCCGCATAAATGCGTTTTCTTGTTGACGAATGTACCGGGCCTGCCGTGGCACGATCCGTCTTTTTGAGGAAAAATACCGCATGGCACTGTCAGAACTGGAAGAGGAGGGACTGCCGGACAATGCGGATCATGAAATGCACGAGGACTACATCTTATGGCATCACTGGCGCGAGGTTGCCAGAAACATCTGATGCGGAGGAGCCTTATGAGCCTTGAGGAGAAGTTGAGAAAAGCGTCACTGGGCAGGAGGGAAAAAGCGTCTGAAACCGACTGGGACAGGCGGAGATCAGTATGGACGGAGCAGGTCGGCATATTATACCGCAATGTTGAGAAATGGCTGAAAAGGTACGTTGAAAAGAATTACATATCCATTCATTTTTATGATGTCACCCTGCGTGAGGAGCATATCGGGAAATACAGCATGGACGTCCTTGAACTTGATCTGGGGGAGCATTCAGTTCTGTTCCGGCCTGTGGGCACAAACATCATCGGAGCATACGGAAGGGTGGACTGGTACATGGCCGGCCGGCCTGATGACAAAAGGATGCTGATCCTCAGAGAGAATGACGAGACTCGGGGGTTTGAATGGGAATTGTGGAACAGGCAGCGCAGGAGATCGTTCACCAGCGATGCTTTGGAATACACGCTGGAGGAGTGGCTGGCGTATTATTGAGATGGCAGACCATGCATGAAAAGAACAGGTTTGAAGATGAGCTTCAGACATACACCTGTCTGAAAAGGATTTGTGAGAACGCCCGGGAAAGGTCGCTCAATCCCGCGGACAAATACGCCCAGAAAATTTTGCTCCCCTTGTCCGGGAAGAAGACGGATGAGAGAAGAAGGGAGATAACCGGATATTTTGACACACTGCATTTCAAGACGGATGCGCTGTTCTTTCTGGACATGGTCGCCCGTTTTGAGCAGATTGTCTTTGACAAGGTTGACCACGCGTCCGGCCAGATCAGACGCATTGTAAGGGATCGGTATGCAAAGCCCGATCCGTTCGGCAAGGTTGCAGCCTCGTTTGTCAAGGATCAGGATGACATTCACAGCCTGAGAAATGTGCATCACCTGCTGGAAAACCATATTCCGAAATACCTTTCGGGACAATTGGCCGCAATCATCGACCATCGGAACTTCATCGCCCACGGCGGGAGGATTGGCAGGCCGTCGCCCCACAGTGTGGAGGAGATTGCCCTCATTCTCGACGAAATTTTGGATCACATATAGAGACTTCAACATAATGTTTGTCATCATCTGGAGTGCCAAACTTGCAGTTTGGCACTCCGGACGATCTTTTTGTTGAACTCGACAGATTTGCCTGTCAGCGGATGAATTGGGCATTGACATTGGGGATTGACAGTTGTGTGATGCGAACATTGGTGTTCCTGACATCAGAAATCCCTTCTTATCACTAATCCGTGTGGCAGGGGCGCCAAATGCATTTTCATGGTAAAGGAGGGCTTGACCATGCTGTCAGCACCCATTGAGACCGTCATGAAGATTTGAAAGGAAAACCACCATGAGAACGACAAACATCTCGGAATTGAGGAACAACCTGAATGAGGTTCTCTTTGATGTCGAAAACGGGGAGACGTTCCAGATTTACAGGCGGAATGTGCTGATTGCCCGTCTGATTCCCTGTGAGAAAAAAAACATGAAAAACAAAACCGCCTTGGGCTGCGGACGCGGAACAGCACAGGTGAAATCCAATCTGACCGTGCCGATGATTCCCGATAAACACTGGGAGATGCTGAAGGAATGAGACTTCTTCTTGATACCTGCTGTATTATCTGGGCCATATCCGATCCGGATGCGCTTTCGGGATCAGCAAAAAATATGATCGAAGATGAAAATGCCGAAATTTGTGTATCAGCCATCAGCGCGGCGGAAATTGCATGCGCGTCCGAGCGAGGGCGAATCATCTTGGACCGCCATTGGAAAAGATGGTTCCGCCATTATGTGACATTCAACGGCTGGCACATCGAAAGCATCACTCTGGAAGTGATCGAAGAAGCTTATTCTCTGCCGGGGAACTTCCATCAGGATCCGGCTGACCGGATTATTGCCGCAACCGCAAGGCTTGGGAATTATAAACTTCTGACCGCTGACCGGAAAATTCTGGACTATCCTCATGTAGATGCATTATGGTAAAGCATTCACGACAGATTTGCGGGCATTTTCCGATGTGACATTTGCGATAAGAACGGAGGGCTTGACGTATGCCCAACCTGTCATCTTAAGAGATGGAGGCACAACAAATTGAAGACATTTGAGGACATAGAAAAGATAATCCGTGACAACAAAAGGGAGCTGCGGGAAGGATATGGACTGGAGGAACTTGGCATATTCGGCTCCTATGCCAGAGGGGAGCAGAATCAGGAGAGCGACATAGACATCCTTGTCAAAGTGAGACGCCCCATGGGATTTGGCAAGTTCATCCGGCTTGAGGAGCGCATCTCCCGACTCCTCGGCATAAGGGCGGACCTGGTGACTGAGGAGGCGCTGAAACCTCACATTGGCAGACGAATGTCAGAGGAGATCCGACATGTCTGACAAGAAAGAGGAGAGATGTCAGGGACTATCTGAATGACATTTCGGAGATGATCGGAGACATCGAGGAATTCACTGCCGGCACTTCCTATGAGGAGTTTGGGCGAGACAAGAAAACCGGGTATGCAGTGATAAGATGCTTTGAGGTTTTGGGAGAGGCGATCAAGCACATTCCCGATCATGTGAGGGGAGAACATCCTGAGATTCCGTGGAAGGGGCTGGCCGGAATGCGTGACAAACTCATTCATGGCTATTTCGGGGTGGACTTGAGAATCGTATGGGACACCATAGAGGAGGATTTGCCGCCGCTCAAGGAGGCGGTCAGAGACATGATTCACAGTTCTTCACATGACGGCGGAAGTGATGAAAGAGATCCGTTTTTTTGAGGAAAAATACCGCATGACACTGTCAGAACTGGAAGAGGAGGGACTGCCGGACAATGCGGATTATGAAATGCACGAAGATTACATCTTATGGCATCACTGGAGTGAGGGCGGATCAAAATGAAAATAAGCATTGCCTATAAAAAAGAAAATGGATGGTTTGTCGGACACATGCAGGAATATCCCGAATATGAGAGCCAAGGAGAGACTTTGGATGAGTTGAGGGACAACCTGGTTGAAATCTTCAATGACATCCAAAATGGCTTGGTGCCAGAAGCGGAACCCTTTGAACTTATGGAAGTGGCGATTTGAAAAGAAAGAAATTGATCAAAACGATAGTGTCAAAGGGCTGCGTCTTTGTCCGCCATGGTGGCAACCATGATTGGTACAAAAACATTCTGACAGGAAGAAGTCAGCCCATTCCCAGGCACACTGAAATAGAGGACGGTCTCGCCAGAAGAATAATTAAGAGATTGTCGTAAAGCCTGCCTCTGGTTCAGTCTGGTTTGGAACCCGGGTCTGTTTGTGAAGCACAGAGCTATCCCTGTGCATCAAATCATCAAAGAGTGGGACAACTTGGAACCTGATTTGCGGAGTGAGATGGAGACTCAGTATGTCCTGAACAATCCGAGTTTGATGAAACAAATGCAAGACCAGGGTGAGTGGCTTCGCATGTCAGCGGATGAATTGGGCATTGACATTGGGGATTGACAGTTTAACGGAGGCAAGAATGACAAAATCTCTCAGACAAGCATTTGCCATGGCGTCAGAAAGATATGACAGTCAGCAGGACCAAGACAGGCTGGCGTATCTCATGATTGAGAATATGGACAGACTTCATGAACTTCTCGAAGAGGAATCTGATGAACGACATTTTGATGCCTGCGTCATTGAGGCGGTCAGTTCCGAAAAAATGCGGAAACTGTTCGGAAGGGTGGCGGAACAATACAGTTCCCAGAATTTGTCTTGGCATTGACGCGTATTGAACGCGAGCAAAAGTTCGTAGTCCCGCCTTCAGGCGGCTTGTCTCCACTTTTGAGGGTTTGCCAAACTGCAAGTTTGGCACTCCAGATTGAAATACAAATTCATAATTGGCAAGAAACTAAGCTTTTTAAAAAGCTTGGTTTCTCCGACGGAGAGGAGAACAAAGATGAAAGCAGTGAAACCGTTTTTTCTTGGATGGATCTTTCTTTTGGTGGTTGTGAGTGTGAATGCGTTTGCAACCGTTAACACTGAGGTGATTGCACTTGAGAGTGCCGTCAGTGGTGCAACATTTGAAGCTGTACTCAAACTGACAGGGCCTCATAATGTCGGAAACTTTGATCTGAATGTGACCTTTGACCCCACGTTGGTTCAGATAGATGCCATTTCCACGGCTACAGGGTTTCTAAGTTCGCCCCCGGCCCAGTCCGTCATAGATGCGGCCAACGCAACTGATGGAACTGGTGGGACCATTGGACTTTCATATTTGGATATGACGCTGGCGGGATTCGACGCAACGAGTGGGACGGATACCTTTGTCATAACTTTCAGCATCTCGTCTGAAGAAGGCGCTCTTACTCTTACCCCTTCTGGAACCATAGGCGAAGCCCCTATGGGAACGGATGTGACAGGGACGTTCAGTTCTGCAAATGTCACGAGTTCCCCCGGCATCCCAGAGGAAGAACGCCAAGCCCTGATTGACCTCTTCAACAGCACAAACGGCGAGGGCTGGACCCACCAAGACAACTGGCTTGGGGAAGCCGGCACGGAATGCACTTGGTACGGCGTGACCTGTGATTCAACGGGAACTCATGTCACGGGAATTGATTTGGGGGGGGATTATAATTCTGATACCGGCTCTTGGGAAAGCAACAACCTCATCGGAACGATCCCATCCTCTGTCGCCAATCTCTCTGCACTGCAACGCCTTGACTTGTCCCGTAACCAGTTAACGGGAAGCATCCCAGCCGAGTTGGGGAGCCTCGCCAATTTGCAGTCCCTTTCGTTGGAGCGCAACCAGTTGACGGGAAGCACCCCATCGGAATTGGGTTCCCTCGCCAATTTGCAGGACCTTTATTTGTATAACAACCAGTTGACGGGAAGCATCCCATCGGAATTGGGTTCCCTCGCCAATTTGCAGGACCTTGATCTGCATAACAACCAGTTGACGGGAAGCATCCCGGCGGAATTGGGTTCCCTCACCAATTTGCAATATCTTGATTTGTGGGAAAACCAGTTGACGGGAAGTATCCCAGTTGAATTGGGTTCCCTCACCTATTTGTGGGATCTTAGATTGCGTAGCAACGAGTTGACGGGAAGTATCCCGGCTGAATTGGGTTTTCTTGCCAATCTGCGGTACCTTGATTTGGGGAACAACGAGTTGGCGGGAAGCATCCCGGCGGAATTGGGCTCTCTCGCCAATTTGCAGGATCTTGATTTGAGTGGCAACCAGTTGACGGGAAGCATCCCGGCGGAATTGGG
>JAOZRQ010000400.1 GCA_029940115.1 Desulfobacterales bacterium | reverse complement strand
CGCCTGAAGGCGGAACTGCAAACTGAAATGTGTGAACCCATGAATGAAGGATGCCCAAAATTTCATTTCAGCACTTCTTTGGTTTTGATAATATTATGAGAACGATACTTTTGGCCAACAAATTTTTTTTCCTTAATGGTGGTTCGGAAAGGGTATTCTTTCAGGAACGTGATTTTCTTCTGAAGAGAGGAGCCAAAGTCATTGATTTCTCCATGAATGATCCGAGAAATTTTCCCTCACCCTATTCGTCATTTTTTGTTTCAAATATTGATTATCGAAGTTCATCTGGATCATGGAACAGGATCTGTCAGGGGGGAAAATTGATTCACTCGCCAGGGGCGATGGAAAAAACAAAAAAAATTGTCCGCATGGAAAAACCGGACATAGCTCACCTTCATAACATCTATCACCAGTTGACGCCGTCCATCATTCCCTTATTGAAAAAGCACGGTGTCAAAACAGTGCTCACCCTCCATGACGGCAAGCTGATTTGTCCCGGGTATTCGATGTTGAACAAAGGGGAGATATGCACCGCTTGCGCCGGCCGCCATTTCTGGAAGTCGGCCACAAAAAGGTGCCAAGATTCATTGGCGCAAGGTGTGTTGCTCATGCTTGAAGCATACTGGCACAAATGGAGAGGCAGTTATCAGGCGATTGACCTTTTCATTGCCCCGAGCCGATTTATGGCTGACCTGACAAGCCGAAGAATACCGAGAGAGAGAATACGGGTCCTGCACAATGGGGTCCGTGTTGACGAATTCACTCCGAACTATCAGGATGAGGGCTACTGCCTTTATTTCGGCCGACTTTCCAAAGAAAAGGGGATTGAGACGTTGCTCGGGGTCCGCAAGTCCATTGCTGACAAATTATCCCTGAAAATTGTGGGAACAGGACCGATTGAAGAAGAATTATGTGAGAAGTACCCGGAAACAGAGTTTTTAGGGTACAGGCAGGGGGATGAACTGAATGACATCATTGCCAAATCCGCTTTTGTCATAGTCCCATCGGAGTGGTATGAAAACTGTTCAATGGTAGTCCTCGAAGCCATGGCCATGGGCAAGCCGGTCATCGGAAGCAGGATGGGCGGAATACCCGAGCAGGTGGAAGATGGGAAAACCGGAATGCTGTTTGAGGCAGGAAATGCGGAGGAATTGAAAGAAAAGCTGTTGTTTCTGAGCCAAAATCCGGATGCCAGAAAGGAAATGGGACAGGCGGCCAGAAGGAAAACAGAGCAAGAGTATTCAATGGAGAGTCATTGCAGGAAACTGTGTGACATATATGATGAGTTGACCGAGGCGAATCTGCCAATCCGGAATTAAAATAAAGGAGACCCTTTAAATGCAGACTCCGGCTGAAAAATGTCTGGTAAACCAATGCGTACATCTTCTAAAAGAAAAGCGATGTGAAAGAGCCACTCCCAGAATTTTGAACGTGGGAGCAGGACAAAGTTTAAGCATTGAGAAACAGTTGTGCAATGCGGGTGTCAGTTATGTCTGTGATCGTGTTGATGTGGAGAGTTGCACAGTGGACTATCCCACAGTGGAAAATTGTTGCCAGTGCTCTGTCAACTCCATGTCTCTGTTGGAGGCAGACACATATGCAATTTCGTATGCAAATTTCTTGCTGGAGCATGTCCAGGGATTGGAAAAAGCGGCTATCGAAATTTGTCGTATTTTAGAACCGGGAGGCTATTTCATAACCACAGTTCCCAATCCCACTGCATTGGAAATTTTGTTGTCGGAGTACACACCTTTATGGTTTCACAAAATGATAAGACGAGAAAATGCTTGGAAGACATATTATGAATATGAAGATATTGTTCATCTGCGAAACATATTTGAAAGGGCCGGCTTTCATTTTGTTGATGCAAGCTACTATCCCTTTGTTGAAGGATATTTGTATAAGTTCCCAATTGTCGGTTTGCTCGGCAAACTTTATGATAAAATCATTTCCGATTTGAAAATCAGGAAATTAATGGGACATGTATGCATTGTGTTTGAAAAACCCTGATTACAACGGATTTAGGGGAGGCTCTGAAACCGCGAATGACACGAATGAGCACGAATCACACGGATCACAGGGAGGAGCCACACAGTCTCCCGGCCGGGTGTCCTCCGTATCCGGGGATCGGCCGTCATTCCGGTCACACGGTTCTGTGTCCATTCGCGTTCATTCGCGGTTCGGAGCCTCCCCGAAAAGCGTTATAATCAGGAAAAACCTTCTCAGGAGAAGTAAATATTCGGCAAACCCCGTGTCCGCTCCGCCGGATTGCCAAATCCGGCGGGGAGGCGGTTCGGATTTGTCAATCCGAACCGAGCGTGAGAGGCGGGTTCGACGGGTTTCACCGAATACTTGCCAGGAGAAAGCACTGCATGAGAGGCAAAGCCAAAATTCCTTGGCAGACAAAGGCCGTCACACTTCTGCTCATTTTTGTGAGTGCCTATTGGCTTCCACTAAAGGGTATTGTAAACACATGGATGACGAATGATGATTATTCTTACGGTTTCCTTATCCCGATCATTTCTGCTTACCTCCTATGGGACATGCGTTTGAAACTGAACAGGCTTGAAATCGGAAGTTCCTGGTTTATTCTGCCAGTCTTGCTGGTTTTCCTTTTGCTTTCCGTGTATGGCATTCTTGGATCAAGCGAAAATGTTTCAAGACCTGTGATCCCCGTTCTGATCATCCTTTTCGCGGCTTTCTGTTTTGGAACCGAACTTGTCAAAAGATACATGCTTCCACTGGGCTTCCTGATTTTCATGGTTCCCATGCCCCCCTTTCTGGAGATAAGATTCGGGGTGTTACTCAAGCGGATTTCCTCAGAGTTGGGCGGATTGATTATAAGGATGTACAATATTCCGGTTCATGTCAGCGGGAATATCATAGACTTGGGTGACATACAGCTTCAGGTGGCGGATGCCTGTAGCGGGCTGAGGTTTGTATTCCCCCTTTTTGCTCTTGGCATTGTATATGCCTATTTTTTTGAACGAATTGCATGGAAACGGATATGTTGTGTCTTTTCCACCATTCCCATTGCCATTCTGACCAACGTGCTCAGAATAGGGATTACCGGAATACTTGCAGACATGTGCGGTTCCCAAGTGGCCCAGAGCTTTTTTCATGACTTTTCCGGGTGGGCCATATTTATGGCGGCTTTTGTGTTCCTTTTTCTTGTCGGAAGATTTTTACGCCTGTTTCCACCTGAAGATCTTATTGGCAGGGCCGAAAAAGCCTCTGAGACAACGGAGGAAGAAGATGGAAAACCTATGGTTCAGGAGGAGAATGCCACTTTTTTTGTTTCCGTCTCACTTCTTCTGATGGTCGGTGCATTAAGTTGGATGACGAGCAGGCTTCCGCCCTTGGAAATTAAGGGCGGAATAGAAAGTTTTCCGCTTGTCTTTGGTGATTGGAGGGGGCAGTTTGAGCATACAGACCCTGATATTATCATAAAGTCAGGGACAGATGAGGCTTTCAACGGATTTTACAGAAACAAAAACAACGAAGAGGCATCTCTGTATATGGGGTATCGGAAATCCGCGTTTCTTGAAAACGAAAATTTTTTTCACAGCCCGACTGTATGCCTGCCATCACATGGGTGGAAGAATAAAGAGACATCAACCCACAAAATTGTAGATGTCCCTTTTTTTCAAGAACTGAAAGTCACAAAAATGGTTGTGGAGAAGGAAGGCTTGAGGCAGCTTGTCTATTTCTGGTTTCAAACCAAAAACAAAGCCACGCCTGACAAAAATATTCACCGTTTTCATTTAGCGCTTCACGCCATTCAGAGAGACAATACCCATGCGCTTTTCATTCGGCCCATCACGACTATAAGGCCAAACGAAAAAATAAAGGATGCGGAAGAAAGAATGGATAGGTTTGTGAAGGAAATGACAGGTCCGCTTATTCGCTTTCTTAAAGAAAGGGTTAAGGGTTAAGGGTTAAGGTCGGAATCCCTTAATCCTTACTAAATTAAATCCTTGTAGTTCTCAGCTGATCGGAAGAAATTCCGAATGTTCAGGAGTTTTCGATCTACTGTTAATCCTTACCTCTTAACCCCTTAACCCTTCTCAGGGAGACATGATGAAAAATATCGTTCAGGCGAGCATCATCACGACGTTCAGATGTAATGCAAAATGTCACATGTGCGGGATTTGGAAACATCCCACCCGGGTATCCGAAGAATTGGAACCCCGTTATTTGGAAAAGTTGCCTCCGGGTCTCAGGATTAACATTACCGGCGGCGAACCCATGCTTCGCAAAGACATTGGCAATATTTTTGAGATATTGCATCCAAAGGCGAGTTTGTTGGAGTTAAGCACCAATGGCTACTTCACGGACAAGATCGTGGCTTTGGCCGAAAAATATCCAGACATTCTTATCCGCGTCAGTCTGGAAGGGCTGCCAAAGTTGAATGACAAATTAAGGGGCATGTCAAACGGCTTTGACCACGCGTTGAGAACCATCCTTGAACTCAAAAAAAACGGGTGCAGGAACATCGGCTTTTCCATTGTCATTTGTGACAAAAATGCCGATGATTTGGTAAAGCTTCATGAATTGTGTGCATATCTCGGGGTTGAACTGGGGAATTCGGTTATGCACAATTCCTGGTATTTTCACAAATATGACAATGTTGATGAAGACAGGGAAAAGGCTGTTCGGAATGAAAAGGACTTTATCGCCTCCCTGCTTCAATCGCCACGGAAGGGCATAAAAGGCAAATTGAAAGATTACGGAAGGGCATACTTTAACAAAAGCATTCTCAGAAGGCTTGACGGGGATGCCTCGGATTATCGCCCGCCATGCGGTGCGGGAGAGGATTTCTTTTTTGTCGATCCTTGGGGCAATGTCTTGCCATGTAACGGATCCGATGAAAAATGGATTATGGGCAACCTGAAAGAGGCCTCTTTTGAAGAAGTCATGAATTCGGAAGAGGCCGACCAGTCCATGACAAAAGTCAGAGCCTGCAAAAAAAAATGCTGTTTTATCGTGACAGAACGGCATGATATGATGCGTAAACCGTGGAGACCGATACTCTGGATCGCCAAACACAAATACAGGCTTGCTTTTAACCTGCCGACAGAGTTTGAATAATATGAGAATCTATGTCATCGGAACAAGAGGATTCCCACATATCCAAGGAGGCGTTGAAAAGCACTGTGAATCCCTTTATCCGTTAATGGCGGAAAGGGGATGCCGTGTCAAGGTTTTCCGAAGAGAACCCTATATCAACAAGCATAATGATTTCAAAATGTTTCGCAGCGTCCACTTTCATGATTTGCATTCTCCGGGACACAAAAATTTTGAGACAATCATTCACTCCCTAGTCGCCGCGGTCATCTGTTTATGTGAAAAGCCGGATATTGTTCATATCCACAACATAGGGCCGTCCCTGATTTTGCCCTTGTTGAAACTCGGTCGACTGAATACGATAGTCACCTATCATAGCCCCAATTACGAGCATGGCAAATGGGGATTTTTTGCAAAAAAAATATTGATGCTTGGGGAAAAATTTGTGAGCAGATGGGCTGACAAAGTGATCTTTGTTTCAAAAACAGCATTCCGGTCAGTTGACTGCATCAGCAAGATTCATATCCCAAACGGTGTGAAAAGCGAGACCCCTTCATCCTCTTGGGAATTTCTTGCCAAATCAGGCATATATCCTGACAAATATGTTCTTGCAGTGGGGCGTCTCACACCTGAAAAGGGTCTGATTGACCTTGTTGCGGCTTTTAAGGATATGAACTGCGATTATCAATTGGTCATCGCCGGCAATGCGGATCACGAAACCGATTACAGCAGAAATCTTCGCCGCATGGCCGAGGCCGATGCCAGAATCATTCTGACCGGCTACGTCACCGGCGAACCGTTGAACCAGCTCTATTCCCACGCGCGGCTGTTCCTCCTTCCATCCTACCATGAAGGGCTTCCGATAGTCCTGCTCGAAGCGATGAGCTTTGGGTTGTCTGTTCTGGTGTCCGATATTCCTGCAAACCGGGAAGTCGGATTATCCCCTGACCGGTACTTCAGATGCGGGGATGTCGCGGATTTGAAAGAAAAGATGGAGACCCTGCTGAAGACGCGGTTGACAAAAGCGGAACAGCAGGGAATACGGGATCGGATCGCGGAGAAATATGATTGGGAAAAGATCGCGGATCAGACCCTAAGCGTTTATGAGAAAGTGGCTTGATGTTTGATCTTTCCTGATTATAACGCTTTTCGGGGAGGCCCTGTCCGTGAACGTGAACTTGAACTTGGACCCAAACGTGACCATTCATTTTGCGGGCATGCACAAGTTCAAGTTCACAGGCTCCCTTAAATCCGTTATAATCAGGATTTTTCTGGTTCCAACACTTTTTGTGGTCTCTCACAATAATTGATAGAGCTTTCAACAAAAGGTTTGTCAGCTCGGTGGTGTGTCATGCGAAAAACCGCTTCGCTCAATTTTCGCACT
>JAOZRQ010000399.1:3642-6459 GCA_029940115.1 Desulfobacterales bacterium | reverse complement strand
GGATTGGCCGTGCATCTCTTTCGGCCTCAAAAAAAGTTTCAGGGCGTCGTGTGTGTCAACCCCCTTGCTATCAGGGAAGGCTCAAAATGTCAAACAAAGTGTCGTCATCTGAAAGGAAGGTTGTTGACGTTCGTCATCCCTCATGGTGCAGGCATCCTCGTCGGCAGGTCGGGCGGCATTCCTTCAATCAGCCACGAGCTGCAGATGGGAGTGTCCGCCTTCGGGGCACTGACATGCGAATCATGCCAGCGCGCCTGCATTGGCGGGCCAGAGCTGCCATAGGAGAATACTTTGTGGCCCGACAGTTGTCGACATTCTGCGCATGTGCCTTGAGGCTCTTCCATACCCCGACTTATAGGTTCACACTTTCAGTTTGTAGTTCCGCCTTTAGGCGGTGTTGCACCGCCGAGAGGCGGAAAAACTTTTCAATTCATCTGAAAGTGCAAACTACTAGTACAGCAATTCATAAGTTCGTCACCCCTTCGGCTCCCGCCGGATTGCCAAATCCGGCGGCTCGGATCTGCCAATCCAAGCCGAGCGAGGGGGTACGAACTTACAAAGTGCTGTACTAGCCAAAAACTCCTTGACAAAGGAAAAATTTATTACTATAAAACGCATTTTGACAAAAGGGCAGGATGGCCCAAGCAAAACGGAACAGATTCCCTAACCTGTTCATCCTGCTTCGCCACCTAACCATCTTTCTTATAAGGATTTCTTTCCATGCTGACAGGAACTTACACAGCACTTGTAACGCCGTTCAAAGAGGATGGCTTGGATGAGGAGGGACTTGAGAGACTTGTGGACTTCCAGATGCAAAACCGCGTCAGTGGCATACTGGCGGTGGGGACCACAGGGGAAAGCCCCACGTTGACATGGAATGAACACAACCATGTGATTGAACATATCGCAAAGCGGACAGAAGGGAAGTGTCTCTGCATCGCAGGGGTCGGGAGCAACAACACCGGAGAGAGCCTTGAGGCATCAAGACATGCCGCCAATTTCGGTGCGGATGCCTTGTTGCTTGTGGATCCGTATTACAACGGCCCGAGTTCCCTTGAAATCCGCCGGGAATATGTCGAACCGATTGCCAAGGCGTTTCCGGACAAGCAGATCATCCCTTATGTCATCCCGGGAAGGACCGGAACCCAACTGCTCCCTGAGGACTTGGCCATTCTTCATAAGGGATATGACAATGTGAATACCGTGAAGGAGGCCACCGGGGACATCGAAAATATGAGGCGCACACGGGAATGTTGCGGGCCTGACTACATCATCCTTTCCGGTGATGACGGCATGACCCCCCAGATGATGGCTGACCCGTCTGTGAAGGCATCCGGGGTGATCTCGGTGGCGTCGAACATCGTGCCTGGCGCGGTCTCCGACATGGTCCGCTGTTTTGAGCAGGGGAGGCAGGAGGCGGCGGAACAACTGGCATCCGCGCTTCAGCCGCTTTTTGATCTCGTGACGGTGAAGACCATTGAGAATACGCCTTACGGTGACGTGGTGTTCAGAGCCAGAAACCCGCTGGCCACCAAGACCCTGATGTCCATACTCGGCATGCCTTCGGGAAAGTGCCGGCCCCCCATGGGGAAACTGACCCAAAACGCACTGGACAAGGTGCTCGCGGTCGCCCGGAAGATGCACACGGACCATCCTGAGATATTCAAGCCGATTGCCGAGTTCTTCGGTGTGGATGTTGAGGAGCGGCTGAACACGCCTTCAAACTGGGAGGGATTGTGTTACAAGGGGTATTGATTGCTTCCATGAAAGTCCGACATTTTCTGATTATAACGGATTAAGGGGAGGCCCGTGAACGTGAACGTAAACGTGCCCGTGAACATGCCCGTGAACGTGAACGTGAACGTGCCCGTAAACGTAAACGTGCCCGGTGAACGTGCCCGTAAACGTGAACGTGCCCGTGAACGTAAACGTGCCCGGTGAACGTGCCCGTAAACGTAAACGTGCCCGTGCCCGTAAACGTGCCGTGACCCCCCGTGCATGTTCCGTTCACGGGCACGGGCACGTTCACGGGGGACTCCCCCAAATCCGTTATAATCAGGACATTTTTCCTGCGAAAGCAGAAAAAAGCCCGTCATTCCTGCGAAAGCGGGAATCCACCCGTTTGCCGATGAAAGAGCGGTGGATTCCTGCTTTCGCAGGAATGACAGGAAGCTTGATGGTCAAGAGTGGTCATGCAGATGCTTTTTCTTCAAGCGTTCTCAGCAGATGTTCGGCGTATGGAGAAGTAGCGCGTACCCTGTCAGGATCAATTTTGGCCAGAATGTCAAAGGAATGACTCCCTTTTCCGAGGGAATACTTCTCGAGCCAGATTTTGAGCGACCCGGCATTTAGACGCCGCATGTTCGTCGAACCATTCTCTTTTTCGCAGACAATCACCGCATCAGGTGTCTCTGTCAGTTCGTCCACAAGAATATCGGAATGAGTCGTGACAATCAGCTGGGTTCTTTCCGACGCTTCGATCAACAGCTTTGCCATATGAGGCAAGATGTCAGGATGCAGTCCGAGTTCAGGTTCTTCGATACATATGAGAGGAGGAGGTTCAGGGTGACACAGGATAACGAGAATGCAAAGGAATCGGAGCGTTCCATCAGAAAGTCGGGTGGCGGGAACGGGCTGATTCAGCGACTCTTCATGAAGATAGACCTGTACCGTCCCGCCGTGAATTTTCGTGGAAACATCGTCGAACTCGTCATAAAACAGTTTGAGGTTTTCCATTATCCGTTTTTTAATGTTCGGACGATGTTGCAGGTCGTTTAACACGAGTCCAATATTGCTCATGTCTTCCAAAAGAAAATC
>JAOZRQ010000399.1:0-3542 GCA_029940115.1 Desulfobacterales bacterium | reverse complement strand
GTTGCAGGTCGTTTAACACGAGTCCAATATTGCTCATGTCTTCCAAAAGAAAATCAGGATGCTGAGGCAGACGGAGCGGTGTGTATCTTCCCAGATTCCACTCCCTGTACAGCCTGATCTTTGAGAAGTGATTTCCGACATATGTCAGCTCCGGATATTGATCTGGATCTTTTATCTGGGACAGGACAGACTGATTCATCTCCAAATCTTCTCTCTGAAGGGTGCGTTCGGTTCTTTGGGGATGTTCGGCGTTGCTTGAAGGGATGTTTTGAACATTCAAAACCGGATTCCCCTTCTGATATCGGTAATAAAAACAGACATCGTCATGCCGCTCCTGGGCCTTTTGAACACACTCGACAGCCTCATCCACAAGTTCCAGACGCTGGTTGACTTCTGTGAAATTCAGTCGGTATCTGAGAGGAATGGAGGACCTAGGACAATTCAATGCGACATTGATCTCTGCGACTGGTGTTTTGTCCGCCCCTTTCCACAGCCACTCTCTGATTCCGCCGCCCTGACGGATCGGCGGAAGCAAATCTTTGGGCAAGGCCTGCAACAGTCCGAATGCTTCAATAAGGTTGGACTTGCCAGATGAATTTTTTCCGATAAGGACATTCAGGGCGTTCAGTTCAATATCTTCTGTGTCGCCAAAAGACAAGAAATTCTGGAGGCGGATGCTATTGACAAATATTCGTTTTTCCATAGTCTCTTTCTTAATCTCTCCCAATCCAGCGTTTTCATCACATCATCCAATGTCGTTCTGTGAAAGGCAAGTCATAAACCAAACGCACCTGTTTATTTGTAAACATCGCCCCGAGCGCCCGCTTTGTATAGATAGATTAAAAGCTGATCCTGAATGATCATGTATAAGAAACGACAGGTTCCAATTCGCAGGCGGTACTTGCCAGAGGAACCTTTCAACGCCGCGATATCCAGATTGTTCCGATACGGATCTTTTTCCAGTTCCAACAAGGCTTCCGCTATTTTCTTCCTTTGTTTTGGAGAACGGGAATCAATGAACTTGGCAACCTGTTTCCTAATCCTCAGTTTATACATTGGCAGGTTTCCCATTCAGCCAAGATGATTTCAGGTCATCGAAATCAAGTGTCTCATTTTGCTCCAATTCTTTCATGCCCTCAACATAAGCTTGGAAGTCTTCCTCAGATTCAACGACCTCAGTTTCAACAATCTCGACGGGTTGCAATTGACGTGCATTCTGAACGAGTTCAAAAAATTCCTTTTCTGAAAGCACCACTTGGTTTTCGGTTCGGATGGCGTGAATGGTGAGCATGCGTTTTTATCCTTAAAGTTTTTGAGGGGGATGCGGAATAGGACCAGACCATTGTCCATTGCCCGATGAAATGACTCACAAAAACCTCCATGGTGCCGAGATCGTTCAGTTCCCCATGTTTGTTTCTTGCCACGCTGTTCCAAGTCGGATAAATGAAAAGCCGCTCATCGTCCCATTTTATGAGCCATTCCGAATTGAACGTGTCGGATGAGAAAAAAACCGTCTCCTCGCCACTGTTTTTCCTTCTGAGACATTCCAGCATGAAGATCACATCTTCGACAATGATGCTCATGTCATACTTGTAACTGAGGGAAATCGCCTAGTTCCCCCACATCATCACCGCATCCTCAGTTTCCGACGGAAACAGAGCCTCAATCGCCTCTGACAAATCTTCTGCCGCAGGGTTTTCGGGTTCCGGCCACATAGGGTTCCCGGATGAATCAGAAACATGGCATTTGGCTGGTCAATCAGAAGTGTCCGCCACGCGTTGAATTCTTCTGATGAATTCATCAACTGCTGATTTGAATTGGTTGATGTTCACCTTATCGATTGGGCATGAGAGCTTGACACGCTCATCAGGCATCTTCAGGATTTTCCTCATTTTCTTGTCGTAATCCTTGATTGCCTCAGAGTCGAATCCTGTCAGTGTGGCCAAAGATCCGGCGATGGTGTTTGGGCAGACCCAAAGCTTCGCTTTTTTGTCAATGTAAAAAGCTGAGACTGGCCGGCGTCCCTCTTGCGGAACCGTTAATTTGACATGCAAACTTTTCATGGGAACAATCTCAATCCCATCTTGTTCCTCATAGTAGTCAACAATGCCTTTGGCGCTTTTGTAACTATCCGGCGCATTCTCCTTTAAGAGCCTCCAAAACACATCTATAGGTATCACTCCATTTTTTTTGCAATTGCAAGGCTCACAAATTTTGCAAGGTCTGTTAATTGCAATGCGAGGTACAATAACCAGAGGCCAATCGCCGTCTGTCTCTGTCCAATATCCCTTGAGTTCTATCAGTGCGAACTGAATGCCGAGATTTGAATACTTGTCAAGATACTCTGTCATTTTAAAGACGGGGTACCTGATCTTGTCACTGACAACGACGGTGAGAAAACGTCCGGCTTTGAGATGTTCTGTCACCTTCTCTGCAAAAGAAGACCTGCCGCCATCCAGAGGGCCGAGCTGCTTCTCCACCCACTCCGCCAAGTCCGACTCCACCCCTTCATACTTTTTCAGGTATTTTTTTGCGGCAACATTCAGTTCGTCATAAGTCCATGCGGACAATGAGCTGGCATAGTCAATCGCCTGGGCCACGACTTTTCGCTTTGCCTCGGGGTTTTGCCACAGTTTGGTCTCCACCAAGATGACACGACCGGTATGGCTGACAAACAGGTTGTCAATTCGGCCGGCATCTGTTGACACCTCATATCCGATGGGTGTCATGGGCCAATAGTCCGGGTCGATGTCTGCGATGGGCAGAATTTCAGGCCGGGTCCGCAAAAGATTCTGCAACCATGCCTCATTATACACCTTGTGCTTCTCCTGAATCGGATGAAGCTTCCGGCCCGAACCGTCCGCCTCCATGATGTAGGAGAAGGCTTCCGCAGATGTTTTGTCTGATAGGCAATGCGATGGGGAGGGGAACGCAAGAATTGCCAAAATAAGACAAAAGATTGTAAAGACAGAATGAATACGCATTGATGCTCCTTTACTTTAATGATGGATGATTATTCGCTTTCATCCTTTTTCCGGCCGTGAACAGGTCGGGATTTCCGATTTTTTCTTCTTTGAGGGATGACTGGATGTTATATATGCCATGCAACTGGATTGCTTGCGGGAATGAGGCAAAAACAGGAAAGCTTGGGAGAACGGCATACAGCAACGCCTTTCCGGAACTACTGTATGCCGAGCAATACTGATTATAACACTTTTTAGGAAGGCCCGTGCTCGTGGGACGTACTCGTGAGACGTGTCCATGCCCGTGGGACGTGCCCTGACAGGCGGGCAAAGGGTGCGGGCACGAACACAGGTGCGAACACGGGCACGAGCATGGGCACGAGTGCGGGTCTCCCCTAAATCCGTTATAATCAGGGACAATAAATTATTCTTCCTGATGAGCTATCCTCAGTTTTTGAGGTGCTGGAAAATTACTGACAGGAGGACTACTACCCTGATCAAGATAACTCATTCCGTGATGGAGGCGGATATAGAGTAAACCATTTTCTTTGCCCCAAGGCTTACTGTCGCTGTTCAGGA
>JAOZRQ010000870.1 GCA_029940115.1 Desulfobacterales bacterium | reverse complement strand
AACATCCAGCATCAAACATCCAGCATCAAACATCCAGCATCAAACATCCAGCATCGAACATCCAGCATCCAGCATCAAACATCCAGCCTGCACCTGTTGGGCAATCTGAATCAGGCTGAGTTTTGCCATTTCGAGTATGGCGATGAAGGTGACAACGATCTCGCTTCTGTCCACTTTTGCGGGAAAGAGTCCATCAAAGGTGATGGATCCCTCTTTTTCAAGGATATCCGTGATCTCGGAGATTTTGTCCTTGATGGAGAACCTCTCCGGGCTGAAGTCCATCTGCTGTTCCCGGGTCATCTTTTCAAGGACCTTCTGAAATGCCTCGATCAGATCAAACAGGTCCGCCTGTATCACCTCATCTTCCCGGTCAGTGGCGAGGTCCGCCTTTGCCGGACCTCTCGGGAAGATATGCTCCCCAAGCAGTTCCCTCTCATTCAGCAGTTCCGCGACGAGTTTCATCCGAAGGTATTCGGCAAGCGGTCTTGATATCTCCAAGCGAGGATCTTCCGCCTTCTCCTCATGAACCGGAAGCAGCATTTTCGACTTGATATGGGTCAGGGTGGAGGCCATCAGGATGAAGTCACCGGCAAAGTCAATGTTCATGGTCTCCATCCATTCCAGATACGCAAGATACTGCTCGGTTATCAGGGCGATGGGGATGTCACTGATATTCACCTCATTCTTTCTGATGAGGAACACCAAGATATCCATGGGGCCTTCAAATATGTTTTCGACTTTCACTTCGTAAAGTTTGCTCATGGTGGTCAAGGTCAGGGTCGGCGGTCAGAGGGTCACAATGTTTCTGATCTGCCGATTCGTTCTTACTTGAATACTATGTTTTTTTTGGAAAAGGCAAGTCATATTGAGATGGCTGGAATAGAGAAACCCTGATTAAACATATTCAAATATAAGGCATCCTTCATTTATGGATTTACACTTTTTCAGGCTGAAAAGTTTGCAGTTCCGCCTTCAGGCGGTGTTTCACCGCCTGAAGGCGGAACCACAAACTTTTCCATTCACCTGAAAGTGCAAACTACTTTTCAGGCAAAATGAAGGATGCCAAATATAATCATAAAAAACAAACATACTCTTCTATAACCAACCAAAAAAATGGCCCACAATCCATGTCGCGGCTCAAAAAAAATTGAGAGAATGGATTCCGGGTCAAATGACGGGAACCTCGTCTGAAGGGAGTGAAGCCTCGGGGACTGCCGGTTCCCGTCATCTGCCCGGAATGACAGGTTCATGTTGGATTGGGGGGAATGGAACAAAAATTGCTTGCCAAAAAGCCGGACAAAAATTTCACCCACATTTGACAACCAACACAAAATGACAGACACCAAGGAATGAGGGAGGGGTGGCCTGAACCGCCCTTCTTGCACTCCTTTTGTTGAGCTCTCCCACACTTGAGCCGGTGCCCTGAAAGCTTGCGCTGAACCTCGGTTGGACCTTCTGACGGGCCAAATCAAAGATGGACAAAAGTTGTTTGCCAAAAAACCGGACAAAAGTTTTCGCCACATCAACAATCGACACACAAAAATGGCAAAAACCAACATGGCGGCAACAAACAAACCTGAACCCCACGGAAACAACTCACCAACTCATTAAACGCTTTAAACTCACAAACTCTTCAAGCTGATTTACATGGGAGACAAATGGGGAAGGCATAAAAAATGTGAGGGAGATATTGACAACACATTCTGTTCATGTCAACTCAAGTTTCGCACCCAAATTTTTGAGTGAATACAGATGGTCAAGTCAGTTTC
>JAOZRQ010000398.1 GCA_029940115.1 Desulfobacterales bacterium | reverse complement strand
ATCTTACAGCGACTTGGCCGTCGATGCCGCCGGCAATCTTTTCTGCATCACGGGCAATGGCGAAATCATGAGGAGAAGGACAGACGGTTCCTGTGAAACCTTGCTCGATGAGGATTTCTCACTTCATCTCCCACTGACTCTGGACTCCGATGGAAACCCCGTCTTTGCCAGCAGGTTGCAGGAGAGCTATCCGGTTTGGGATTCCTACATCAAAAGATACGATCTGACCACTGGTGAGACGGAAATCTTGTATGAGATGTCCTGGTCCCCTCTTAATGACGGCTACAGACACTCTGCTGTCGTCGGAATCAGGGACATCCGAACAGATGACTGGGGCAACACCTATTTTTTCGGCATCAATGAAGCTGGTTACGATGTCATGCGAGGACGACGGGAGGATTTCTCGTCCGTCTTCGACTTCTCCTCCCTTTTTGACGAATTGTCCGCCGATGTGACAGAGAGCCGAGGACCTTGGCATGAGTGGCGTGATTTTCGGATCAGTGCGATGGACATGGACAATGAGGGAAACATCTTCCTGGGAGACGGCTCCAACGGTCTGATTTGGAAGGTGGACACAGGCGGGACCAGTCGGCTTGTGGTCAATGTGGGGGATTCCCCATGCCCGATGAAGGGTTTCAATGATTTCGCTGTGGATGCCGACGGAAACATCTTCCTGTCGCAATGCGGGAGCATCTCAAAGGTGGACGCGACAACCGGAGGCATCCGCCTTGTGGCCGGCGAGGGGTCGCCTGTGCCCGTCTCCTTTGCTTCAGATGAGATCACGGTGGATGCCGCAGGCAATCTCTACTTTGTGGATGAGAGTTCTTGGCAGGGAGACCGCATTCGGAAAATCTCCTTTCGTGCCATTGCCCTTGGTGAGGACGGAAAATTCGCCCTTGCCGAGGGGGATGGTTCGGAACATGTCATGTCCTCATCGGGCCGGCACGAGGAGACCAAGGACTTGAACACCGGTGTCGTCCTGCGGAGATTCGGCTACGACGAGGAGGGCCGCCTCACAAGCATCACCGACCCCCGGTTTGACGACCGGGGTGAATCTGAACAGCTCATACACCACGCCGTTGAGCGGGGACCACACTTATCTGTATGACAAGACCCGTCGGCTCACGCAGGAGAACTTTCCGTCGGGTGCGTGGATTCGGCATGTGTATGACCCGACGAAACTTGATCGGATCGAAACCTCGGAGGGGGATGTCATTGACTTCGCATACGCCTCCTGCGGAACGAAGGTGGAATCGGTCACCAAGGGGGCGGAGGGGATCACCTATGGCCATGACGGCAGTCTCGTCACGTCGGAGACCCTGAGCGGGACGCTGAACCAGACGCTCTCATACATCCACAACAACGACCTTGCCCGGCCCATCATGAACATCCGGGGTTTGAGATGGCCAGGCAGTGTTATGAGAAGATACTGCGTCAGGACCCGCTCCATGCGGGGGCGCTTGTTGACTTGGGCGACTATTGGGAGAGAAGACGGAATTTTGACAGCGCATTGGAACTTTATGACAAGGCCATCGCCCTGCTTCGCGGGAAAATCTGCGGGGAATGTCCGGATGAGCTTGAGTACGCATATCATGTGAAAATCTGTCTCCTTGAGGAGACGGGCAGGCCGGAGGAGGCTGAAAGATGTCTGAGGGAGGCCCTGCGACTCTGTCCCGACTCAGACCTGCTGAGAAATCGGAAAATCGTAATCTGCCTAGACGCGGGGCCTCCCTCACAAGCCTGAAACATCGGAAAAAAAGGAGAATTGACATGTCAAAAAAGATCGCAGGGTCGTCATTGCCCCTCATCATCGCCCTCGTGCTGATGATGTCGCCCCTCTCCCCCGGCGTCTGCGCGGGCATCGGGGAGACGACAGGGCACAGATCGGAATGGCATGAGGCGGTCATTCACGTCGCCGACGAGGCCGGCATCCCGGTTCCGGGAGCCAATGTCCTCCTCGTCCGCCCGGATGGTGACAGGCTCTTCAGCGGGAGGACCGACGAGGAGGGATGCGTCAGGCTGATTGACAGCCTCGGCTGCCGGGTCGGGGTCTCCCTTGCGGGAACCCGGGCGGAACTTGAGATCAGCGAGGCGGGGGATGGGCGCCGAATGACCCTCCCCCTTGATTTGGCCAACCTTCCGGCCGGTCCGGACATCATCGTCAGCGTGAGGCCCGGGGACGCGGATTCGGATCATGTCCGAGTGACGGTCCTGTCGGATGTCCCCCTGGTCGCCTCGCCGGAGGTGACCCTGTTCCCCGTCGATCCGTACGGGCCTGACCCCGATCCCGCCCACATCCCCATGACCTCGCCAGACGACCGTGCCTAGTCGGGGACTGCGGAGTGCCAGCGTGACTGGGGCATCATCGAGGTCACCGCCACGTCGGCGTCGGGCGCGAGCAGCTCGGTGGCCCTCCTTGACATCCATCGCATTGATCCGAGGTTCGTCTGGACGCATGTCTCCCCGGTCTTTGACTGGATGACGATGCGCTTCCCGACGGACGGCGTCGCGGGTCCCGGAGGGTACGCGGTGGTCACCGACACCTCCCTGGCGCTCCCCGACAATGACCTGACACGGGTCGGAGAGGTGCGAAGCATCGAGTTTGGCGACAGCCTGGGCCTGACGAAACCTCCGGAACTCTCCCTGTTCCTGTCCCGGGAGGATATCCGGGGGCTTGACACCCGTGAGATGAGGCTCCACGGATGGGACAGCGCCGGCAAGGCGTGGAAGGCCCTTGACGGCGGCGAGCTTCACCATTTCAGGCTTCATGATGCCGGTCACGGATATTTGGCTTCACCAACCCTGCTTCGTTGTGACACCCGGCCTCCCGGGTCCCACATCCCACGCCCTGTTCGCCCCCCCGAGCGACGACACGCTCCCCCCGGATCCGGTGACCGACTTCCAAGCCGAGACCGGCGACACCCGGGGAGCCGTCAGACTCCGATGGCGTGCGCCGACCGACAACGTCGGGGTCTGTGCGTATGAGATCCGCTACAGCATGGACTCCCTGACGGAGTCGGACTGGGAATCCTGCTTCCCGAACGACATGGATCCGCTGTGGGGCTCCTGTCTCCCCCTAGGCTACGACCCTCATCAACATTGGGAACATGTCGGGACAACCGTCACCATCCCCAAGCCTGCCGAACCGGGAACCGTTCAGACGCTGACGGTGAGGATGCCTCGTCCGGAGACATTCTACCATTTTGGCATTCGTTCCACGGACGCGGCGGCCAACCTGTCGGCCATCACCTTCCTCGAGACCTCCACGGAGTCCGGGATGGTTGACGAGGACGGGGACGGGATGAGGGACGGCTGGGAATCCGAGAACGGTCTCGACCCGGAGAGGGACGACTCGCAGGAGGATCCCGACGGCGACGGCCTGATGAACATGCGGGAACTCGGGCTCGGAACCCATCCGAAAATCCGGGACACGGACCGGGACGGGTTCTCGGACGGGGACGAGCTCCTCGTCTACGGGAGGGGCTCGGGACCAATCCTCTCAACAAGTGGTCCTCCCCCCCGGATGGCGACTCCGAATGCGACACCGGGATCGTCCTGGGCGGCGACCGGGTGCGTGAGAACTGGCCGGGCGGCACCGTCGTGGGCATGTTTTCCGGCGCCGGCCGGTCCTACACCCTGGTCTCCGGGGGCGACGGGCTCAGGATCGACGGCGCCACCCTCCTGACCACCACGTCCCTCGACTGCGAGACACGGGACGTCCACACCATCGCCGTCTGCTCGGACGAGGGGGGCTGCTGCGAGGTGTTCGAGGTCACCGTCCTCAACGCGGACGACCCGCCGGCCGACATCCTCCTGAGCTGGGCCAGGAACAGGCCCGCGGGAACGGTCGCCGGCACCCTCTCCGTCCTGCCCGCGGACGCGGACGACACCCACACCTACACCCTCACCTCGGGCGGCGACACCTTCGCCATTGACGGGGACGCCCTCGTCACCCGGGTGCCGCTCGACCATGAGGCCTCCCCCTACGAGATCCGTGTGTGCGTGGACGACAGCGCCGGCGGACGCCTCTGCGAGGTTCTGTCCGTTGACGTGTTCAATGACAACGATCCCCCGACCGACATCATGCTGAGCCACGCGGGCGTGGGTGAGGGCATGCCTCCCGGGACGGAGGTGGGGACCCTCACGGCAGAGGATCAGGATTATCACGACATCGGCGACCACCGGTTCGAGCTGGTCCCCTGCGCCGACGGGACGGACGCGGACAACCCGCTCTTCGCCATCGTGGACGACAGGCTGGTCACCAATGAGGCCCTCGACTTCGAGGCGCGGGACGCACACGACATCTGTGTGCGTGCGAGAGACTGGCGGGACGCCTTTGAGAGGCGGCTCGTCATCCGCGTCGTCAACCTCCCCGACTCGCTGGCGGACGCCATCCGGATGTTGCGGGTGCTTGCGGGGGCGGATGCCGGGACTGTCGGCGTGGAGGGAGACCCGGCGGGCGACGGGAGGGTCGGGCTTGGGGACGTGGTCCGCATCCTGATGGAGATTTCGGCCGGGGATGGGGGATGACCGTCGTCTGTCGCCCCTGTCCCATCCACAGGATGCCCCACCGGTTCATGCCCGATCGTCTGAACCCTGGATCTGAAACTGCGACTCGGGGAGGGAACGGACGCGGCCCTTGCCACGGAACTGATCGACGCGGCCACCCGAATACTCTTTGAAATAAAGACATTTGAGGAGGATGTGCAAGAATCATGAGTTCGGGGCATCGGCCATGGGAAGCTTTTCCCCTTGAACCGGAAAACAGACCTGTGTGCAGGACAAAAAATCGCGAAGGCGAGAAACCCGGCTTTTTCCCAAACAGGCGGGATCCCCAACTGCGAGAAAAAGCTGGGTTTCTTTCCTCAATCATTTTTTTGTCCTGTACACAGGTGCAGGACAAAAAGTCGCGAAGGCGAGAAACCCGGCTTTTTCCCAAACAGGCAGAATCCCCAACTGCCAAGAAAAGCCGGGTTTCTTTCCTCAATCATTATTTTTGTCCTGTACACAGTATCTCCACCACATTTATGTTGGCAAATCAGACCATCTTCCCTTGGTTCAGATTGGCCAATCCGAACCATGATGATTTGATGGACTCTATGACGCATTGCGTTATGACCTAAATATGACGCATTGCGTCATGGTTGTCAAGAGCCTCTCTGAAAAAAAAATTCCAGATTTTTGAAAATAATTGGACAAAGGTTCTCACCATCCTTTCTAAGCCCGCTTCGGATTGGCAAATCCAAACCATCAAGGTTCTGACTGGATGGATTTTCATGACGCATTGCGTCATGTCTGAATTTCAGGAAAGACGCCCACTGAAAACCTGAATCCGCAGGGACCCGATAGCTGGAGGCAACCGCACAGGTCGCAATTTTTCAGCCAGATACTGTGTCCGCTCCGCTGTTTTTTTTCTTTCTCAGGCTTGACATCCGTTTTCATATATGTCAATCTGTCAATCAAATGTGGCCAAGTTCAACTTCCATTTTCTGCATGTTGCATGAACGGGCTGTTTTCAAACTCAACAAAATTGAGGCATCTTAACATTTTGCTTGAAAAGTAGTTTGTAGTTCCGCCTTTAGGCGGTGTGATACCGCCTAAAGGCGGAACTACAAACTTTTTGATTCGGCCAAAAAAAACTGTCATTCCTGCGAAAGCAGGGGTCCACTTTTGCCGACAAAAGAGCAGTGGTTTCCTGCTTTCGCAGGAATGACAGGATGATTGAGTAAATCTTAATTTACAACTCGTGAGTCATAAGTTCTCCGGAAATCCTGAAAGACATTCCCGCAAGTGTCTGAAATCATTGGTGCCAAGGATTTTGTGTCTGCTTTTCGCCTGTCAATGATTTCAGTATGTTACGAGAACTTATGACTGACGAGTTTACAAGGAGGTACTATGAAATGAAAGAGGCACCAATTTTCAAAGCGGTACTGGCAGGGGTTATGGCGCTTTTACTTGGGGCATTTAGTGCCGAAGCGGACAGCAGACGGTTTGACGGTGTGGAAATCACCGTGGGGGTGATGGATGCGCCTGCTATCGGAGCGCCGGCCACGGCTCATGCAAAAACGTGGGAGAAAAGAACAGGCGGCAAGGTCAGGATTATAAAATTCCCCTTTGGAGAACTTTTCAACAAGTTTATGAAGAGTCTAATGGCAGAACAACCTGACTATGATGTGATTTTTTACGCACCTGCCTGGACAGGAGATTTTTTCTCCTATTTGTCGGAACTGCCGGATGAGCTGAGTGATGATGAAGTGTTCGATGATATCCATGACACTTACCGGGACCGGATGATGAGATGGGACGACAAATGGGTCGCGGTCACCATTGACGGAGATCTGTTCAGCGGATATTATCGGAAAGACCTCTTTGAAGATGCCCGGAACCGGAAGGACTTCAAAGCAAAATACGGTTATGAGCTGGCCCCTCCTGACACATGGAAACAATACGCTGATATTGCCGAATTTTTTACAG
>JAOZRQ010000869.1 GCA_029940115.1 Desulfobacterales bacterium | reverse complement strand
CACGTTTCACGCCTCACGTTTCACGCCCCACGTTTCACGCCCCACGTTTCACGCCTCAAGGCTTTCCATCATCTTTTCCTGTTCCCGGGCGAATTTATGGACATCTTCCGGCCCCACCTCGTGCATCCCATACCAGACCCTGTCAAAGCATGTTCTAAGGGATGAGAATATGCCTAGTATATCCTGCTTTTCATGGCCGCGTCGGTGCAACTCCTGTTCATAGTCCCGGTTGGATTTGTGTTTGGCGATGGTGAGCATCCCATGCTCCGCCAACCCCGCGAGTGTGGCGAGATAGAATGCCCTCAGGGCCATCCGCAACTCCCCTTTTTCAAGCAGGTCTCTGGCCATGTTCAGCCATCCGTCTGCGGGGAGCGCATCCGCCTTGATGTCTTCGTCTCTCAGATCAGGGGTTGCCGGGAGGGTCCTCTCAGCGATTTGAATCTCCTCTTTCTGACGCCTTTTCCATACCCGCCATAAGAATACGGCCAGTATGCCCACAATCAGAATGAGGCACAGGATGAGGTATTCCCGCGCATGGGGCATCCGGGTTTCATCTGAGTCGCCTCTCTCCCCCTCAGTTTCAGGCATGATTTTATTCACCCAGTCCATGAGCGACCTCATCCATCGGCCCATGGTTTTGCCACAGGACCTGAAGAATGCTTTTATCCATTCCAGCAATGAATCCAAGGGGCCTGAATCTTCATCTTTTTCGACATCTTCGTTTGGTATGCGCCAAGCGAATTTCCGCTGGTTCATGACCTCTGTTATGGAATGATCCAGCGCATCCGCTGAAACCGCGGCATAGGCGTAAGGAGGGTCATCTCCAAGCACAACGCCTGAAAAGAAAAAGAGTCGTATCCCACACGCGTAAGCCAGCAGGATAAGAAGTGTGGTGATGTGAGATCGGGTGGAAAAGTTTTTCATTTTATGTTCCATTGTCAGTAGATCGAAAAGGGCAAAGAAACCCGGTTTCTGAAAGGGCAATGCGTCATGGAAAATCTGGATGCCCAGTCCCTGATGGCTGAAACTCGGGTTTCTTTCTCCCATGTAAATCAAATTTAGTACATGCATTGTTTGTTTCCGGTTTGCTTGTTGCTGTAAGTTCGGCCGTGTTTGTTGCCGTCATGTTTGATGCCTTCCATTTTTTGACTTGGTGTGAGAATTTATGTCCAGTTTTTGACAGAAGACTTTTGTCCTTTGTGAACTACTAAGGATGGTTTATAAGAAGGGGCCTCAAATCTTATCGTTCCAAAATCAATCGAAAGAGTTTAAGCAAGGGGAGTGCTAAGATGGCGAACTGCTGAGACTTGCCACCCTAAAAACACAATCTTGGCACCTCCATCGCTTGCACTCTCAATTTCCTTGATCCTTTGAAACTACAGGGATGGTTTATAAGAAGGGGCCTCAAATCCCGTCGTCCCAAAGTTGATCCTCGGCTTCAGCGCAGGCTTTCAGGGTGCCGGCTCAAGCGTGAGAGAGCTCAACAAAAGGAGTGCAAGAAAGGCGGTCTCATTGCCTTTCAACCTCCACAATTTGAGTCTCATTGCCTTTCAACCTCAATGACTGAGCAGCCCTTCTTGCGTCTCATTCCCTTCAGCATCAGGGAAAACCTGGAATGTCAAGCAAAGTGTTGTTTCCTCGCATTCGAACCGCGGATCAGGTGGATTACGCGGATTCCACAGATTGCCGTCCTTCCTTGCTGGCGTGGGATTCATCATTTTTTTGGGTTTGTGCGGGTTTGTGGCGCAGAAGGTTGTTGACATCCGTCACCC
>JAOZRQ010000042.1:19480-22131 GCA_029940115.1 Desulfobacterales bacterium | reverse complement strand
TGCTGGAACGGAAAAAAGACCTTGAACTCGGGAGAGTCAGATTTCTGACACGGGATGAGGTCTTTGACATATGATGTACAGGGATGAATACCATCCGCAGGTAAAAAAGGATTTGAAAAAACTCAGTCCGAATCTGCGGGAAGCTATCAGAGCAGAGCATATTCCTTCAATTCTTTCAGATCCGGAAAAAGGTGAACCGCTTGCCGGAGATCTGAGCGGCATATCTTCTTATCATCTGAAATTTGTCAGGCAGGAATATCGGATTGCCTATGTTACTGAGGAAGGTACAAAAACGGTATTTGTGCTGATGATTGGCAAACGGGGAGAATTTTACAAACTGCTGAAAAGAAGAGTGAAAATCTGAAAAAACGTGAAAATTCGGGGCATCTTTCATTTACATTTCAGTTTGTAGTTCCGCCTCTCGGCGGTGCGAGACCGCCTGAAGGCGGAACTACAAACTGAAAAGTGTGAACCACCTTTCAGGCAAAATGAAAGATGCCAAATTCGGTTACAAGAAAAACCTAACCCGTCGTTTGAGCAGGAGCGAAATGGGAACTTTTTGCTTAGGTTGGATCATTATGAAATGACATGACATGAGACCGATCAGGAACTTTTGACGCGGCGTTCCCGCCCGCACGGGTTGAATTGCCAAACTTGCCCCTGCCTTCGATCGCGGTGATGTGAAAGGCAACGCAGGGAACCGAACGGGTTGCCGGATTTGCCGATCCGGCAGGAGCGAAATGGGGAACGTGTTCAGCTCACTTTTTGGCTGACGTTCGGCAATGAAAATCCTCCGTTGAGAGGGAACAGATGGACTGTTCCCACCGGCACAGAGCGGGGATTTCCCCCAAAGTGTCAAGGAAGATCCAGGAACGGGAAGCAAGATTCTCCAGTCATAAAATACGGAGTCTTTTGCCCAAAGACTAAGGCCCAACCATTATTAAGGATGGGGTGTGATAAGGATTGAATCCTTATTGATTGATGGGAATCCTTATCACATCCGATTCTTGATGATTGTTTGAACATAAAATAAAAACGAGTTTTTAATTTTGTAAGCTTAAGGAGACCGTGAAGATGAAAAAGGTAACCGACGCATTGTTCACCGCAATTTTTGTCATGCTGATGGCATTGCCTGCAACCGTTCAGGCAAAGTCGCTTTATGTGATAGGCACCGTAGATAGAAGCAACCCGCCAGTAGAAGCCTATAACATCGGAGAAGATGGCAAGGTGGCTCTTCAGACAAATCAGCCCATTTCCAACTATACCACCAGAGGGGGCGCGGGTGGCTTGGCAGTTGACAGCGATTCGGAATTTCTCTTTATAACCTTTGAAGGCTCAAATGTCATTCAATTGATCAATGCCAAGAACATGAATGCGGAGGGCTCCACCACAGCTCCTGGGGCGAGAAACTTGGCAGGCCTTGTGGTGGATCATGATAAAAACAAGCTATATACGATAGATAGACACACGAATCACCTCTTCGTTTATGCTTGGGATGCGGCCAATAAGAAACTGACCTTGGAGGGATCAACGTATAAATCACTTTCAGGGGTTCAAGATGCATATGGAATCGCCCTTGATGAGGTAAAGGATATCCTTTATGTCGCAGATTTTAACGGCGGCCATGTGAGATATTACAACACGAAGGACTGGGCAAGTGAAGGCAGCTTCAAACCCAACCGTAACCCCATGGGTATTGCTGTGGATTCAGAGCGGGGGTATGTATATACCACAGGTGGTTTCTCGTCCGCCACGTTGAACCAATGGGACCTGTCAACATCTACAGAACAGCGTAAGGACATAGGAGGTTCAAGAGGACTTATGGGAATCGCTGTGGATATGGTTACAGGATGGGTCTATTGTACCACCTATCGTACCTCCCATTGCCTAAAGGCTTTCGACTCGAACCTCAATGAACAACAGAGTGTCACTCTGGTTAGACCAGCCGGCGTAGCCATTCCGATCACAGAGGTATCCTATAATCCGATGGATCTGAAGGTGACCTCTGACGCTGACGCAGAAGGATGCATCAGAAAGGGACAGACGGTCACATATGACATATGCTATGACAACAGTCAGAACAATTATCAGGTGAATAACGTGAAGATCGTCGCGACGATCCCCACAAACAGCTCGTTTCTATCGGCTTCTGACAGCGGAGGCCATGTTGCCGGTGTGGTCACTTGGGATATAGGCACCGTGGCTGCGGGGGCAATTCAGCAGTGCTTCACCTTGAAGGTGCAGACAGATGATCCGCTGGATGCGAAAGTGGTCAATAAATGTAAGATTGAATTTCCCAACCAGCGGGGGGATATGATATCAAGCAGCCAGAACCATACGCTTGAACTGTGCCCTGGCGTTGCCGTGAGCGGCCTTGTCTGGGATGACCAGAATGGTGACGGGGTGCGGGATGCGAATGAGCCCGGCATCCAGGGTGTCACGGTGGACCTGAAGGATAGCACGGGTGGCGTCACCACCCAGACCACCAATGGGAACGGGACTTACAGCTTCGAGGGCGTGGATGTTGACACCTATACCGTGGCGGTCACCGATACGGCCAGCAAGTTGAGCGGGTTCACCCTGACCACCGGCAACGAACCGATGTCAGTGACTGCCTCGGCAGATATCGAAAACGACCCAATCGGGTACCA
>JAOZRQ010000042.1:4382-19380 GCA_029940115.1 Desulfobacterales bacterium | reverse complement strand
ACCAGCCAGCCCGCCGGCACCCATATCGCCAAAATCACCCCGCCGGCCGGCTTTGTCCTGACCACCAACAACGTGCCAGTATCTCTGTCGGTCCAGGAGAAGGCTGGGACAGCCGAGTTTGCCGATGTGGGATACCAGCAACAAAACGCCGGCATCAGCGGCCTTGTCAAGGATGATGAGAGCAACGCCGGCTTGGGAGGCGTCACAGTGGAGCTGAAGATGGGCACCACAGCCGTTGACTCCCAGACGACCGCGGCGGACGGAAAATACAGCTTCCCCGGTCTGCCGGCCGGCACATATGGCGTGGATGTTTCCGGCTATGTCACCACCGACTTCAATCTGACCACCGGCACCGACCCCGCAAGCCAGACCCTCGCGGCCGGCGGCTCGGGAACCGCCGACTTCGGCTACACACGGAAGCGAGGCTCCCTTGCCGGCGTGGTCTTTGACGACGTCAATGCCAACAGGACGTGGGATACTGACCTCGGTGAATCCCCTAAAGAGAGCGTGACCGTGAGGCTGCTTGAGGGCACCTCGCTGGTGAAGGAGACCACGACCGCCGCGGATGGGACTTACACCATTGCCAACGTCCCTTCTGGAAATTACAAGGTGGAGATGGTCCCCCCAACGGGGCTGACCAGCACGACGTCCAACCCGGCATCCGTCAACATACCCGCCGAAAGTACCACGACCGTGGATTTCGGTCTGTTTGGAGAGAGCAAGATCGGTGGCATCGTGTTTGAGGATACGAATGGCAACGGCAAGCGGGAAGACGGGGAGCCCCCGATCGCATACACACTCATGACGCTGTACGATGGTGCCGGCCAACAGGTGGGATTCCAAGCCGTCACGTTTGATGACGGGTCCTATCTTTTTCCCGACATCAATCCCGGCGTTTACACCGTTGAGGAGGAGGATCCGGACGGATATACCAGCGTCACCACCAACCGGGTGACCGTCAACATCGGCAGCGGGGCATACCAGAATGCGAACTTCGGGGACATCAAAAATGCCACAATCTCCGGAACGATCTTTGAGGACATGGATGGCGACGGCGTTCGGGGCGGGAGCGACCCCGGACTCGCGGATGCGATCGTTGAACTGATTGATGCGACCGACACCTCAATCTACGCGGCCATGACATTCGATGACGGGTCCTATCTTTTCGCCGATGTCGAGCCGGGCACTTATACGATCAAGGAGACCGACCCGGAAGGATATATCAGCACCACGGCCAATGAGAAAACGGTCACCATCGGATCCGTCAGTCGGGCGAGCGCGATTGTGAATTTTGGGGACACCCAAAAGGGCGGCATATCCGGCGTGGTCTTTGAGGATATGGATGGCAACGGCAGGTGGGGGGAGGAACCGAGACTCGTCGGCGTGACCGTCTCACTGATTGATGACACCGGACAAACCGTGAAGACGGCCCCAACAAACGACAAGGGGGTCTATCTCTTTGTCAATGTGGATCCTGGTTTTTACACGATCAAGGAGACCGACCCGGAAGGATATGCGAGCACCACCCTCAACGAGGTGACGGTCAGCATGAAGAGCGGTGGCGGTGAGGTCGTCAACTTCGGAGATATCAGGAAGGGGGTGATATCCGGAGTCGTATATGAGGATGTGAATGGCGACGGCACCCGTGACCCGAACGACCCCGGCATCGGCTGGGCGGTCGTGAAGATGACCCGGCCCAATGGCGTGGAGGAGGAGACCCTCACCTTCGGGGACGGTTCCTACTCCTTTGCCGGCGACATCACTCCTGGCGCCTATACTCTTGAGGAGGCCGACCCGACCGGATATACCAGCACCACCTCCAATACGGTGAACATCACGATGACCAGCGGTGCCGGCCAGATCGTGAATTTCGGGGACCTTGTCCAAGGCAAGGTGTCTGGAACGGTCTTTGAGGACACAAACGGCAACCGCGAACAGGATGCGGACGAGTCCGGGATTGGCTGGACCACCGTGAAACTGATCGACGCCGATGGCACAGCGGTCTCCACCGAGACAACGCTGAACGGCTCCTACAGCTTCACCGGTGTCAGCCCCGGGGCCTACACCGTTGAGGAGACGGATCTGGACGGCTATACGAGCATCACGGCCAACACGACATCCGTCAACATCGCCAGCCAAGGGGCGGCGACCGCAAATTTCGGGGATATCAGAAAGGGGACGATCTCCGGTGTGGTCTTTGACGACATGGACGGCGACGGCAAACGGGGCGACAGCGAGCGCGGCATATCAGGCGTGACCGTGGCACTGAAAGATGCCAACGGCACCCCGATAAAGGCGGTCACCACCCTAGTGGACGGTTCCTACGCGTTTGATGGTGTCGTACCCGGTGACTATGTGGTTGAGGAGACCGATTCGGACGGATACACCAGCAGCACGTCCAATACGAAGTCCATCAGCATCACCGGCACGGTCAGCTCTTCCACCGCGAATTTCGGGGACCTCGTGGAGGGGACGATCTCCGGTGCAGTCTTTGACGACTTGGACGGCAACGGCGAGCGGGGTGAGGGCGATCCCGGACTCAGCGGCGTGACCGTGGAGGTCAGGGCCGATGGCGAAACTTTGAGGACGACGACCACGACAGCCGACGGATCTTATGTGTTTTACGGGATCGGGGTCGGCACCTATGCGATTGTGGAGACCGATCCTGCCGGATTCAGCAGCACGACCCCCAACGAGGTGGCGATCACGGTGGTGAGCGGTACCTCCGCCACCGCGAATTTCGGGGATCTCGCGGCCGGCAAGGTGTCGGGAACGGTCTTTGAGGACCTGAACGGCAATGGGGCGCATGATGCGGACGAGTCCGGCATCGCTGGGGTGACCGTGGTGCTGACCGACGCGGCCGGCACGGCGACCTCTGCGACCACAACGGCCGACGGCGGCTATGTGTTCACCGGCGTCCAGCCGGGGGCTTACACCGTCACGGCGAACGATCTGACAGGATACATCAGCACCACGCCCAACACAAAATCGGTGAGCATGACCAGCGGCAGTTCCGACACCGCCAGTTTTGGAGACCTTGGCCAAGGCAAGATATCCGGCTCGGTCTTTGATGATCTCGACGGCAACGGCAAACAGGATGCCGGCGAGGGCGGAATGGCGGGCGTGACCGTGAAGCTGTTTGACGACCAGGACGCCAAGGCGGCGGACGAGACCGTCACAGCAGCAGACGGCGCGTATATGTTCACCGGTGTCGATCCCGGGTCCTACACCGTTGAGGAGACCGACCCGTCCGGATACACCAGCATCACGCCCAACAGGGTCTCCGTCAGCATCGGCAGCAACGGCTCCGGCACGGCGAGCTTCGCAGACCTCATCGAAGGGACGATCTCCGGTCTGGTCTTTGACGATCTGGACGGCAATGCGACCCGGGATGCGGGTGAGCCCGGAATCAGCGGGGTGACGGTGGCCCGAATCGATGCCCAGGGGACAATCAATGAGACCACGACAACGACTGACGGTTCCTACACGTTCACCGGTACCGACCCGGGAACCTACACGCTTCGGGAGACCGACGCGGACGGGTTTACCAGCACGACGCCCAATGAGGTCTCCGTCACCATCGTGAGCGGCACGTCCGCGGCGGTGACGTTTGGGGACATGTCAAAGGGCAACATCTCCGGAACCGTCTTTGAGGACATGAACGGCAACGGGGTCCGGGATGCGGGTGAGACCGGGATCGCCGGCGTGACTCTGAAACTGTTCAATGCCAATGACAAAATCGTGGATGAGGACGTGACCCGGGTGGACGGGTCCTACGTCTTCACCGGCGCCCTCCCCGGGTCCTACACGGTGGAGGAGACCGACCCGGACGGATATGCAAGCATCACGGCCAACACGAAGTCGGTGACCATGGCCAGCGGCGGCTCCGCGATCGCCAATTTCGCGGACATCACCCAGGGCACGATCTCCGGCGCGGTCTTTGAGGACTTGGATGGCAACGGCTCCCGGGGGGCCAGCGAGAGCGGAATAGCCGGTGTGACCATCGAGCTGATCGGCGCTGACGGCGTCAAAAAAGATGAGACCACCACAACAGGCGACGGGTCATATGCGTTTGCCAACATCACGGCAGGGACCACCTACACGATTCAGGAGACCGACCCGGATGGATACACCAGCATCACGCCCAACACGGTCTCCCTCAATGTCGGGACAGACGGTTCCGCGACCGCAAACTTCGCAGACCTTGTGGAAGGGAAGATCTCCGGCGTGGTCTTTGAGGACTTGGATGGCAACGGCAAGCGGGGCGAAGGTGAGCCGGGGATTGGCGGGGTCACCCTGGAACTGAGGGATGCCGGCGATGCCCAGGTGACAACGGCCACCACAACGGCCGATGGGGCCTACGCGCTGACCAACATCTCCGTGGGCCAATCCTACACGGTCGCGGAGACCGATCCGGACGGGTTTACCAGCACCACCACCAACCAGGTGGTCATCCGGATTGAGAGCGGCACGTCAGCAACCGTCAGTTTCGGGGACATTGCCAAGGGGAAGGTGGCCGGAACGGTCTTTGAGGACGTGAATGGCAACGGATCCCGGGATGTCGGCGAATCCGGGATCGCCGGGTCCGTCCTCAAGCTGATGGATGCCGCGGGCGAGACGGTGAAGGAGATCACGACCATGGTGGATGGCTCCTACAGCTTCAGCGACACCCCGGCCGGGGCCTACACCGTTGAGGAGACCGATCCGGAAGGATTCATCAGCACCACGTCCAACACGGTCACCATCACCATCGGGAGCGCAGGCTCCGCGACCGCGAATTTCGGGAACATCGCCAAGGGCACGATCTCCGGCGTGGTCTTTGAGGATATGAACGGCAACGGCGAAAGGGATGCCGGCGAGCGCGGCATCGCGGAGGTGACGGTTGGACGGGTTGATGCGGACGGCATGGCACAGCTGACCACCACAAATGGTGACGGTTCCTACTCTTTTGCCGGCATCGAACCCGGGACATACACCATTCGGGAGGAGAATGCGGCCGGCTTTACAAGCACCACGCCCGACGAGGTCTCCGTCAGCATCAGCAGCGGCGGTTCCGGAACGGCGAATTTCGGAGACTTGGTGGAGAGCACGGTCACCGGAACGGTCTTTGAGGATCTGAATGGTGACGGCACCCAGGATGCCGACGAGCGCGGCATGGGTCTGGTCACGGTGACGCTGACCGATGCGGATGGCGTGGCGCAGACCGCGACCACCATTGTCAACGGGTCTTATCTGTTCACCGATGTCATCGCCGGGGCTTACACGATCACGCAGACCAACCTGGATGGGTTTGTCAGCACGACCCCGGATGAGGTCCCGATCACGATCGTGAGCAACGGGTCCGCGATGGTGAAGTTCGGTGACATGGCCGTCGGCACCGTTTCTGGAAAGGTCTTTGAGGACCTGAACGGCAACGCGATTCAGGAGACCCGGGAGCGTGGACTCGGCGGCGTGGCCGTTAGACTGATCACGGCTGATGGCCAAGAGGCCGATTCCCAGACCACCGCCGGCGATGGCTCCTACGCGTTCACCAGTGTCACCTCCGGCACATACACGGTCAAGGAGGCCGACCCCGACGGGTTTGCCAGTACCACCCCCAACGAGGTCTCCATTACGATAGCGGGGGAGAGCAGTTCCGCCGCGGTGAATTTCGGAGACATTACCGAGGGAACGGTTTCCGGAACGGTCTTTGAGGACCTGAACGGCAATGGTGCCCAAGATGCCGGCGAGCCCGGGATCGGGTGGGTGATTCTGGAACTGATCCCCATGGACGGCGAAACAGAGGCGGCCATGACCATGGGCGACGGTTCCTATTCGTTTGTCGGCGTGACGGCCGGGACTTACACCCTGAAAGAGACCGACCCCGATGGGTTTGTCAGCACGACCCCCAACGAAACGATCATCCGCATCACCGATGAGGGGGGGGCCACGGTGGTCTTCGGAGACCTGAAAGAGGGAACGGTTTCCGGATCAGTCTTTGAGGATCGGAACGGCAACGGGACCCGGGATGCCGGCGAACGCGGCATCGCCGGCGTGACCGTGAGATTGACCGATGCGACAGGCACCACAAAGGAGAACATCACCACGTCGGACGGCTCGTATGCGTTCACCGGTGTCGATCCAGGGGACTACACGCTGAAGAAGGTGGATGTGGAAGGGTTTGTCAGCGTCACCCCTGATGAGACGACACTCACCATGGTGAGCGGCGGGTCCAAGACGGTGAATTTCGGAAACATGGCCAAAGGCACGATCTCCGGATCGGTCTTTGAGGATGAGAACGGCAATGCCACCCAAGATGCCGGTGAGCCGGGGATCGGCGGCGTGACCGTGAAGTTGACCTATCCGGACGGCACGGTGACGGAAAAGACCACCACGTCGGACGGCTCCTACGCGTTCACCAAAGTCGAGCCAGGGGTTTACACCGTCTCAAAGACCAATCCGGACGGGTTCATGAGTGTCACGCCTGACGAGGTGACGGTCACCTTGGATAGTGGCGGGTCCTCGGGCGTGAGCTTCGGTGTCTTGGTGGAAGGGAAGGTTTCAGGGACGATCTTTGAGGACCGGAACGGCAACGGGGTCCGGGATGCCGGCGAGCGTGGGCTGGGTGGCGTGACCGTGACACTAATCAACACCGCCGGTCAGGAGACCGTTCAGACCACCATGAGTGACGGGTCCTACGCGTTCACCCATGTCGAAACCGGCACTTACACGATCAGAGAGACCGACCCGGATGGCTTTGTCAGCACGACGGCCAATGAGGTCTCCATCACGATGGCGGGGAGCAGCAGCTCCGCAACAGCGACCTTCGGAGACATCCCCAAGGGGACGGTCTCCGGAACGGTCTTTGAGGACCTGAACGGCAACGGTGCCCAAGATGCCGGCGAGCCCGGGATCGGTTGGGTCGCCGTGGATCTGATCAGCGCGGACGGCGAGTCGGTGCCAGGCATGACCATGGACGATGGCTCCTATGGCTTCAGCGGCGTGGCCACCGGGATTTACACGGTCAGGGAGACCGACCCCGACGGGTTTGTCAGCACGACCCCCAACGAGGTGATCATCCGCATCGCCGATGATGGGGCCGCGACTGCGGTTTTCGGCGACCTGACTGAGGGGACGGTCTCCGGCGCGGTCTTTGAAGACAAGAACGGCAACCGGACCCGGGATGCTGGCGAACCCGGGATTGCCGGCGTGACCGTGAGGCTGAAAGATGCGACGGGCACGACAAGGGAGAAGACCACCACGTCAGACGGCTCATATGTGTTCACCGACATTGATCCGGGGGACTACACCGTTGTGAAGGAGGCGGTGGGAGGATTCATAGACGCCACACCTGCCGAGGTAGTGGTCACCATGGAGAGTGGCGGATCCGAGACCGCGAACTTCGCGAACATGGCCGAAGGCACGATCTCCGGAACGGTCTTTGACGACCTGAACGGCAACGGGGTCCACGATTCCGGTGAGCGCGGGGTCGGTGGCGTGGCAGTCGAGTTGCTGGCCGCTGATGGTGCCACCGTAAAAGGAACCACCACCACGACAGCCAACGGCTCCTATTCCTTTGCCAATGTCGAGCCGGATGACTATATCGTGCGAAAGACGTCCAACCCGACCGGCTTTATGAGCATCACTCCGGACCAGGTGGACGTCACCCTGAAGAGCGGCGGGTCTGCCACCGCGGGATTCGGCATCCTCGCCATGGGCAAGATCACCGGAACGGTCTTTGAGGACCGGAACGCCAACGGTGCCGAGGACCTCAGCGAGCTTGGAATGGGTGGCGTGATCGTGGAACTGAGGGATGCGAGCAATGCGAGCATGATGAGCAGGACCAATCTAAACGGCACCTACACGTTCATCGGCGTCACATCGGGGAGCTACACGGTTTTGCAGCCCGACCTGGACGGATTTGTGAAGACAACTCCTGACGAAGCGGCGGTCAGCATCGCGGAGGGAGGGTCTGACACGGCGAGTTTCGGGTATGTGGCAGAGGGCGACACCATCCTTATGAAGAAGACCGGCATCGGCCTTGTGAAGACCGGCATCGGCAACAATGTCTGGTACGACACGGATCAAGACGGCATCCGGGACAAGAGGGAGCCGGGGGTTGCCGGTGTCCGGGTCAACTTGGTTGACCCGGTGACGGAGGAGGTGATCGCCGACACCGTCACAGACGGATACGGTTTCTATCTATTCAGCGGATTGTCCGCAGGGGAATATGTGGTTGAGTTTGTGAAGCCCTCTGAGAAGTACGCGTTCACCCTGAAGGATGCGTGGAACGGCAGCAGCGAACGGGCGGACGCGTTTGACAGTGACGCGAATCTCTCCACGGGCCGAACAGAGACGATTTCCCTGGGCGCGGATGAGTACAATGCCAACGTGGATGCCGGGATGTCCATATCGGATAAGGAGCCGGCAAGCATCATCGGGTTGGCATGGTATGACACAGACGCGGACGGGGTTCAGGATGCCACGGAACCTGGGATGGCCGGTGTCACGGTGAACTTGACTGATCCGACCACAGGCGGTGTGACCGCCTCATCTGCCACAGGTGGCGATGGTCGTTATGAATTTTCCGGTTTGGGAGCAGGGGATTATGGGGTGGCATTCATCCTCCCGTCCATATGTGAGTTCACGTCAAGAGACCAAGGCGACGATGCCACGGACAGCGATGTGGATCAGCTCACCGGCGCAACCGGCACGATCACCCTTGCCACAGGTGAGGGGCAAACAAGAGATGCGGGGATGTTCATCCCGGATACCGAACCGGCCAGCGTCAGTGGTTTGGCGTGGTATGACGCGAACGAGGACGGGATCCAGGATGATGCCGCGGATGAGCCGGGTGTCCCCGGTGTGAGGGTGACGCTGTATGACATCACCGCGACCCATCGGTTGAGCATGACCCTCACCGACATGGACGGTCGCTATGACTTTGCGGGGCTCTCCCCAGGGGACTATGTGGTGGACTTTGGCCTCCCCTCGGGGTACCGCTTCACCACCGAGAATCAAGGGAACGACGACGCGCGGGACAGTGACGCGAGTTCCCTGACCGGTCGGACCCAAGTGGTAAGCCCGGCGGCCGGGGATTCCCTCACGGCCGATGGCGGGTTGTATGCAACAGAACGGATCACTTTGGGCGGATGGGTGAGATTCGATGAGAACAAAGATGACGACTACCCCGCCGAGGAAGGCCTGTCCGGCGTAAGGGTCGTGCTGTATGACGGCGATGGGCATTATATTGGAGACGCGGAGACGGATGTGAATGGCACATACGCGTTTGATCAGCTTCCTTCGCCAAGTGACTACCGGGTGGAGGTGGATGTCAATGACAATGATTTGCCCGATGATGTGATCCCATACTCAGAGTTGGACGATGAACCGGATTCGATCACCGATTTCACTGATCAGGCTTCTGACCAGGCGGATGTGAATTTCGGCTATCGCAAACGGACCGTCTCCATCGGCAACTATGTCTGGCTTGATGAAGACCAGGATGGGATCCAGGATGCGGGAGAGACAGGCATTTCCGGTGTCGAAGTGAAACTGGTGGATCCGAATGCGGCGGACCTGGATGATATCGAGATGACTGTGCTTGAGACCGCCACCACAGACGACAACGGTCTCTATGAGTTCGCGGATTGGGAACCAGGCAATTATACGGTGCAATTTGTGTTGCTTGAGGACTACCAGTTCAGTTCCCAGGACCAGGGCGACGACGATGCCGTGGACAGCGATGCGGACGCGACCGGCCAGATCGGAATGCTCAGGCTTTCTGAAGGCGCATATGAGATGACAACGGATGCCGGCATGTTCGCCTTGGCACCTGCCGAGATCAGTGGTCAAGTCTGGAATGACACCAATGAGGACGGCATTCAGGATGCGGGTGAGACCGACGGCGTTGCCGATGTCACGGTGAACCTGCTTGACAGTGAGAGCACGGAGATTGCGACGGCCATCACCGATGCATCCGGAGACTATGCATTCACCGATCTGAAACCGGGCGATTATGTCGTAGAATGTGAACTGCCCGCGACCTACCAGTTCTCCTCGCTTGACGCCGATGGCCGGACAGAGACCATCACACTGGCCGCAGGCGATGACCAGACGACGAATGTCGGCATGTTCGTCCCGGTGACCGAGCCTGCGGCTGTCGGTGGCCGTGTCTGGAATGACTCCAACAGGGACGGCATCCAGAATGACGGCGAGCCCTCCTTTGCCAGTGTCACGGTGAACCTGCTCGACGCGACCGACTCGGTGATTGCCACGACCACCACCGATGCATCCGGCACCTATCGCTTCGCCGGTCTGGAGCCGGACGATTACGCCGTGAGGTTCGAACTGCCGACGGCGAGCTATGAGTTTGTTTCCCGGGACGTGGGTGACGATGCCACGGACAGCGATGCAGATTCGGACGGCCGGACCGAGACCATCCCGCTTGCGTCAGAGGAAGACAAGACGGCGGATGCAGGTGTCGCACTGATCCTTGCGAAGGGTGTCAGCGGTCTGGTCTGGAACGACACGGATGCGGACACCGTGAAGGATGCGGGTGAGGGCGGCATCTCCGGTGTCACCGTGAACCTGCTGGATCCGGCAAACGACATGTCGATGAGTCGCACGACGACCACCGACGGTTCCGGCGCATATGCCTTTGAAAATCAGGAACCGGGCGATTATGTCGTGGAATTCATACCGCCTGATGGGTACCAGTTCTCCTGGCTTGTTGACGGCCGAACCGTGACCCTCACGCTTGGGCCGGGGGATGAGATGCTGACAGCCGAGGCCGGCATGTTCAGGCCGGTGACACTCAACGGTCAGGTCTGGAACGACACCGACGCGGACAACACCCAGGATGCGGGTGAGACCGGCATCTCCGGTGTCACGGTGACCTTGGCAGATTGGGGGATTGAGACGACCACCGACACATCCGGCACCTACACCTTCCCCGATCTGAAACCGGGCAATTATGTCGTGGATTTTGAACTGCCTGAGGCGCACCGGTTCTCCTCGACAGACGCGGATGGCCAGACGGTCACGCTCGTGGCAGACCAGGATAATCCGACAGCCGACGCCGGCATCTTTGAACTGACGACGCTCGGCGGTCACGTCTGGAATGACCCCGACATGGACAACGTGCAAGACGTGGATGAGACGGACCTCATGTCTGATGTCACCGTAAGCCTGCTTGATCCGGACATGGCGGTGATCGCCACAACGACCACCGACACCTCCGGTGATTATGCCTTCGACGATCTGGAACCGGGCGATTATGTCGTGCAATTCATACCGCCTGAAGGATACCAGCTCTCCTCACTCGGCACCGATGGCCGGACCGACCCCATCACGCTCGTGGCGGGCCAAGACAATTCGACAACCAGCGCCGGTGTCTTCAAACCTGCCGATCTCGGCGGTCGTGTCTGGAATGACACCAACACGAACGGCACTCAGGATCCGGGAGAGACCGGCATGCCGACTGTCACCGTGAGACTGCTTGATCCGACAGACATGGGGGAGATTGCCACAACGACCACCGACGCCTCCGGCACCTACGCCTTCAGAGATCGGGATCCGGGCAATTATGTGGTGGAATTTGAAACGCTTGGAGGATACAAGTTCCCCTCCTCCCTCGTCAGCACCGAGACCGGTGTCCAGACCGACCCCATCACGCTCGTGGCCGGCGGTGACAATCTGACCACCGATGCCAGCATCTTTGAGCCTGCGAAGCTCGGCGGTCAGGTCTGGGATGACACTGACGCGGACGGCATTCAGGATGCGGATGAGACCGACATGACCGGGGTCACCGTGAACCTGCTGGACAGTGAGGGCTCGGAGATTGAATCGACCACCACGGACGCGTCCGGAGACTATGCCTTCACCGATCTGGACCCGGGTGATTATATCGTGGCATTTGAACCGCCCACGGGGTTGCTGTTCTCCTCACCTGGCGCAGATGGCCGGACCGAGACCATCACGCTCATGGCGGGCGATGAGAATCTGACAGCCGATGGTGGCATCTTCGAGCCGGCGGATCTCGGCGGTCGGGTCTGGAATGACACCGACGCGGACAACATTCAGGATCCGGATGAGTCCGGCATGGCCGGGGTCACCGTGAACTTGCTCGACAGCGAGGGGGCGGAGATTGCTTCCACCACCACGGATGCATCCGGAAATTATGCCTTCACCGATCTGAAACCGGGCGATTACGTCGTGGAATTCGGACTGCCTGAAGATGAGGACTTCCAGTTCACCTCGCTCGGCGCAGATGGCCGGACCGATCCCATCACGCTCATGGCGGGCGATGTGGATCAGGTAGCCGATGCCGGCATGAACATCCCGCCGGCGGATCTGGGCGGTCTGGTCTGGAACGACGCGGATGAGGATGGCGTCCAAGATGCGGATGAGACCGGCATGGCCGGGGTCACCGTGAACCTGCTGAACAGCCAGGGTTCGGAGATTGGGACGACTACCACAGATGAATTCGGAGACTATGCCTTCACCGATCGGGAACCGGGCGATTACATCCTGGAATTCGAGTTGCCCACAGGGTACCAGTTCGTCTCCCTCGGCGCAGATGGCCGGACTGACCCCATCACGCTGGAACCAGGCGAAGATGACTTGAGAGAGGCGGCCGGCATGTTCGTTCCATACATACCGCCAGCGAATCTCGGCGGCCAAGTCTGGAATGACACCGACGCGGACGGCATCCAGGATGCGGATGAGACGGGCATGGCCGGGGTCACCGTGAGCTTGGTAGATAGTGGGAACTCGACCACCACAGATGAATCTGGAAGCTACGCCTTCACCGGCTTGGAACCGGGCGATTATGTCGTGGCATTTGTGTTGCCTGCGGACTACCTGTTCGCTCCCCAGAACCAGGGGGCCGACGATGCCGCGGACAGCGATGCCAACCCGACCACCGGCCGGACAGCACCCATCACGCTGGTGCCAGGCGAGAACGCGACCGTGGCGGCCGGCATGTTCATTCCGTATTCACCCCTTGCGCGTCTTGGCGGTCATATCTGGAATGACACGGATCAGGACGGCATTCAGGATGAGGGTGAGACTCCCATTCCAGATGTTGTGGTGCGTCTGATTGTTGTTGCCACAGGAAGCGATGATCTCCTGACAGCCACAAACGCATCCGGTGACTACACCTTCACCGCCTTGGAACCGGGCGATTATGTCGTGGAATTCGAGTTGCCTCCGGGGTACCAGTTCGTCTCCCTCGGCCCAGATGGCCGGACTGACATCATCACGCTGGCCGAGGCCGAGGAGAATCTGACAACTGGTGCGGCCTTGGTCGCGGGAATCGAGCCTGCGCGTCTCGGCGGGCATGTCTGGGACGACACCGATGAGGATGGCATCCAGGATGCGGGTGAGACCGGCATGGCCGGTGTCCCGGTGACCCTGCTCGACAGTGACGGGTCGGTGGTTGACTCGGCCGACACGGATGCATCTGGAGACTATGCCTTCACCAATCTCCAACCAGGCGATTATGTCGTGAGGTTCAGACTGCCGGCGGGGTATCAGTTCACCTCGCTCGGCGCAGATGGCCGGACTGACACCATAACGCTCGCATCCGGCGAAGACAAACGGACAGCCGACGCCGGCATGTTCCTTTCATTCATATTGCCGGCGACTCTTGGCGGGGATGTCTGGAACGACACCGATGCGGACGGCATCCAAAATGCGGATGAGACGGGCATGGCCAATGTCACGGTGACCCTGTTGGATCTGGCTGACTCGGTGATTGCCACGACGACCACAGATGATGCCGGCAGCTATGTCTTTGCCGGTCTGACACCGGAGTCTTATGTCGTGAGATTTGATCTGCCGACGGGATATGGATTCACGTTGCAGGATCAAGGCAACAACGACCTCGTGGACAGCGATGCGGACCCGACGACCGGACAGACAACTCGCGTATTCACGCTGATGGCAGGCGAAGACAATCGGAGAGCCGATGCCGGCATGATATCGTCGGGACTTGCGGAATTGGGTGGTCATGTCTGGAATGACACGAACAAGGACGGCGTCCAGGATCCGGATGAGGCCGGCATTCCCGGCGTCACCGTGAACCTGCTCGACCCGGACGGTTCGCCGATTGGCACGACCCCTACGGATGAGGACGGCGCATACACCTTCGCCGATCTGGAACCGGGCGATTATGTCGTGGAATTTGAACCGCCTGCGGGGTACCAGTTCGTCACCCTCGATCCTGATGGCCGGACCGAGACCATCACCCTCGTGCCGGGCGAAGATAGGCAGATAACTGACGGCGGCGTGTTTGTCCCGGAAGTCGAGCCGGCGAGTGTCGGGGGGAACGTCTGGGATGACACAAACAAGGACGGCGTCCAGGATCCGGATGAGGCCGGCATTCCCGGCGTCACGGTGAACCTGCTCGACCCGACCGGTTCGACGATTGGCACGACCGCCACGGATGAGAACGGCGCATACACCTTCGCCGGCTTGACCCCGGGCGAGTATGTCGTGGAATTCGTACCGCCTGCGGGGTACCAGTTCATCTCCCTCGGCGACGATGGCCGAACGGATACCCTCACGCTTGCGCCGGGCGAGGAGAGGCTGGCCGTCGGTGATGGCGTCTTTGTCCCGGAAATCGGGGCTGCGGCCATCGGCGGGCGTGTCTGGGACGACACCGATGGGGACGGCATTTGGGATCCGGATGAGGCCGTCATTTCCGGCATCACGGTGAACCTGCTTGACCCTGCCGGCTCGGTGATTGCCACGACCGCCACGGATGACTCCGGCACATACACCTTCGCCGGCTTGGACCCCGGCGATTATGTCGTGGAGTTTGAACCGCCTGCGGCGTACGAGTTCGTCTCCCTCGGCGACGATGGCCGAACCGGGACCATCACCCTTGCGCCGGGCGAGGAGAGGGTGACCGTCGGTGCAGCGATCTTTATCCCGCAAATCGGGACTGCGACCATCGAAGGGCGTGTCTGGGACGACACCGATGGGGACGGCATTTGGGATCCGGATGAGGCCG
>JAOZRQ010000042.1:0-4282 GCA_029940115.1 Desulfobacterales bacterium | reverse complement strand
TCGGGACTGCGACCATCGAAGGGCGTGTCTGGGACGACACCGATGGGGACGGCATCCGGGATGCGAATGAGGCTGGCATTTCCGGCGTCACGGTGAACCTGCTCGACTCGGCCGGCTCGGCGATTGCCAGAGCCAGCTCGGTGATGGCCACGACCGCCACGGACGTATCCGGCACCTATCGCTTCGCCGGTCTGGACCCGGGCGATTATGCCGTGGAATTCGAACTGCCTGCGGGCCGCCAGTTCACGTCGCAGAACCAGGGTGATGACGACGCCGTGGACAGTGATGCGAACCCGACGACCGGTCGGACCGAGGTACTCACGCTTGCGGCAGGTGAGGAGATGACAGCGGACGCGGGGATGTCCGTCTCGGAGGTGACCCTTGCAAGTGTGGGGGGCTCTGTCACGAACGACCTGAATCAGAATGGCGTTAAGGATCTGGATGAACCCGGGATTTCCAATGTGAGGGTGAATCTGAGAGACCCGGTCACAAACGGTGTGATTGCCACGACCACCACAGACTCATCGGGCGCGTATCTCTTTGCCGATCTGGTTCCCGGGGACTACGTCCTGGAATTTGAGTCGCCTCCGGGTGGTGAGCTCACCACACCGAGTAGCACAACCGTCACTCTTTCCCCGGGTGAGCATGAAACAACGACAGGTGCGGGGATCTCCACGGAGAAGGCCCCCCGTATCAAGGCATACATGACGACGCAGGATTCCACGGGCGGTTCCGTGGTTCCCGGAGATGTTCTGGAATACACCGTCACCCTTGAAAATATCGGGGATGCCACCGGCACAGGCATCGTGTTTGATGATGATCCTGCCGGGCACCTCACGCTGATTCCGGGCACGGTGGAGACCTCCGCCGGGACCGTGATCACCGGCAACGACCCGAGTGACACCGGGGTGACTGTCGAGGTGGGGGATCTGGTGCCGAGTCAGAGAACGACCATCACCTTTCAGGCCCGTGTGTCGGAAGATGTCCCGATAGGTGGCCTGATCTCCAATCAGGGGCGGGTGAGGATGGACGGATATCCAGATGAGGTGACCGACAACCCGTCCACTGCTTCGCCGGATGATGCCACCGAGGTCGTCGTGACAGACGAGGAGCCGCATATCTACGATCCACCGACCACCTACAAGACGGTCTCCGGAGACCGGCCGGTGCTCTATTGGGAGATGGTCTGGATCAATGACAGCAATGTGGATGCCATTCGGGTCCACATCGAGGACGACATTCCTGCCGAACTCACCTATGTGGAGGGGAGCCTCGACGCGGACTACGGCACATCCTCTTATGACCATGCCACCCACACCGTCATCTGGGAGGGAACCATTGCCGGAAACGGCGGTGAGGTGAAGATCTGGTACCACACCTCTGTGCCGGATGATGTCAATGAGGTGGAGAACCAGGCCTGCGGGGTGTGGGATCGGAATGGCGACGGGGAGTGGACGGATGAGTCCGCCGAGGGCGTCACGGTATGCAGCGATGATCCCGACAGCCCATCCTCAGGGGATGCCACCGTATGGCAGGGTGTGCCCTGTAATCTCAGCTTGGGCGACATCGTCTGGGATGATGCGAATCAGGACGGGGTGTGCCAGTCCGGCACAGAGACCGGTCTGGATGGGGTCAGCATCAACCTCTATCGGGACAGTGATGTCAGCGGTGATTTCACCCCCGATACGGATGACCTCTTGGCGACAGTGACCACCTCCAGCGTCGAAGGCGACGCGGGGCATTATCTCTTTGCGAACCTGTGCGAAGGCAGCTACATCGTCCAGGTGGCCCCCGAAAACTTCGACGATGTGCTGAACGGCTATTCCAGCAGCTTGGGCACCTCGGATCCGGACGATGACACCGACAATGATGACAACGGTGCCGCCGTACCCGGATATGGTGTGGTCACCACCGCTGTCACCCTGAGCGCAGGAGATGAGTCTGTCACGGATGGCGATGCCGACCCGAACACCAATCTGACGGTCGATTTCGGCTTCCAGAGTGGGGAGCCGGTCTGTCCGGATTGTCCGCGCCTCGTCACGCTGGGCGACAGGGTCTGGAACGATGCCAACAATGACGGCATCTGGCAGCCCGAGAGCGAGACCGGCATGGACGGTGTCCATATCAACCTTTACCGTGACGGCGATGTCAGTGGCGACTACACCCCGGATGTGGATGTGCTCGTGGGGGTCGCGGTCACGTTCACCCTCAACGGCGAACCGGGTCACTACCTCTTCCGAGGATTGGATGAGGGAGACTACATCCTTCAGGCGGACCCGTCCAATTTTGAGCGTTGCGGTGCGCTCAACGGATATGTCAGCAGCCCGGGAAGTGAGGATCCGGATGACGGCGTCAACAGTGATGACAACGGCGAGCCCACAGACGGGCACGGCGTCCTGACCTTGGCGGTCACCTTGACCGCGGGGGACGAATCGGTTGATGACGGCGACATGGATCCGAACACCAACATGACCGTGGACTTCGGCTTCCATCAGGTCGAGATCATTCCCAATCCGTGTGATGCCAGCCTCTTGGGTGGCGTCATCTGGGACGATGCCGACCAAGACAGGATCCGAGACCCGGGTGAGACCGGCATGGATGATGTCCGGGTCAACCTCTACCGGGATAGTGATGGCAGTGGGGACTTCACCCGAGGGACAGATGAGTTTGTGACTTCGGCAGTCACGTTTGCCGTTGCGGGTGAGGCCGGGCGTTACACGTTTGAGAATCTGTCCGAAGGAAGCTACATTGTCCAGGTGGCCCCCCAGAACTTCGAGGATTACGACGTGCTTGACGGCTATGCGGGAAGCACGACGGATATCGTCCTCGGAGAGGGGGCCACGAGTGAGGCCATCGCTGTGGCAGCCGGGGTTGAGGTGGAGACCGTGGGTCTCGGCTTCTATCAGGATGAAGCCCCGACGGTCCGAATGGTCGGGTATGTCTGGGATGATGCCAACGGAGACGGCGTCTGTCAGCATGGGACGGAGACTGCGTTTGACGGGGTCAGCGTCAGGCTTTACCGTGACAGCGACGGCAGCGGCGACCTCACCGCCACGGATGAGGTCGTGAGGACGGCGGTCACCTTCACGGATGACGGCAAGGCGGGCACATACATCTTTGAAAGCTTGGATGAGGGAACGGCCTACCTTGTTCAGATACCTCCTGAGAATTTCGATGAGGGGGGTGCCCTCGGCGGGTATTCCGCGACTGGCTTCACGTCCGAACACGGGCTGGTGGGCAATGTGGTTGGCGGGGGTCAGATGGCGATGGCCCTCCACAAGACGGGAGAAGATATCCAAGAAGAGAGCGGCTCAGACAATTGTTTCATTGGCACAGCCGCTGGTGGGGAAGGTTCCCTCGGCGGTGCGCCGATGCTCATGCTAATGATTGGTGTGGTGGGCATTCTGCTTGGGAGCAATCGCCGCAAGAGTGGCCTATGATTGTTGATTCATCGGAGGGCGAGGGTGCCCTGTCCCTGTGCGAACCATGGTGCAGGGCAAAACCTTGCGACTCCGACTTTATCGTTGTGATGGCAGACTGCTTTTTGCAGGATGCCGACAAACCAAAAACTTGAGTACTTGAAAAGGAGGACAACTATGATGACAAACCGTAGTCCGCGTCAAGCCAAAAAGGCAAAGTATGCCATTCCCTCTCGCACCAATGTCAGCTCGGGGGTAACGTCTGCATGCCAGACAAAACTGCAAAGCTGCGCCACCTCAGGCAACCTCAACAGTCCTAGGTGCTTGCAGTTCAGGCTCGGTTGCTGCAAGCCCTAAACCTTGCACATAAGATCGGGTTGATGCCCGATGCGGTGCTTGTTGTCAGCCACCTCCCCCCACATCTCTGACAATTCAGGTGCGACAAGGGGAAAATCAGCAGGCAGTAAGCCACCGTCCCCGCACCTGACAAAAATTCAGGTGTGGCAAGAGTAAGCGGCGGTGGAGTGACTGCCTCCGATCGGGCATATCCATATGCTGAGATCGTTTAAGAACGCCATATTGTAATACAAGGAGGAGAGACTATGAGGAACAATCATACGACACGACCTCGGTCAGGAAAGCATGGGGTCACCTGCCGCACGAACGTCAGCGCGGGGACCTGTGCAGATGATTTGCACGCATGTGTCAAAAGCCGCAACGCAAATAGTTCGGCATGCACCGGCTTCGTCAAAAACCCCATATGTTGTCCGGCGCTGGGAAACAAGTAGAAGGTGTTTGAAAACTCCCCTGCCCGTGCCCGAAACTGGGGCATGGGCAGAGGGCAACAGGTGTTTTCAAACACC
>JAOZRQ010000397.1 GCA_029940115.1 Desulfobacterales bacterium | reverse complement strand
AAACTCTTTAAACTGATAACAACCTAAAGGAACCAGACATGCCTGACAAAAATGTTCTTGTATTGGGCGGAGGGGTCGCTGGCCTGTCCGCCGCGTTGGAATTGGCAAGCCTTGACATCGGCGTGGACCTTGTGGAAAAGGCGGACGATTTGGGAGGGCACGCCAGAGAGTTCTCATGCAAGGCCGTGGGAAAATGTGTGAAATGCGGGGCCTGCGTGGTGGAGGAGAAGTTGCGGAACGTGATTCTCCACCCAAAGATCAGGGTTCTGAGAAACTCCCAAGTGGAGAAGGTGACGAAATCCGATGGCCGGTTTTCGGTGACGCTTCAGAGACGCCATGAGAATGCGTCTCTTGACTGCGAGGCGGACGCAGTCATCCTTGCCACCGGGTTCAAGGCCTTTGACCCTGAAAGCAAACCTTACGGGTATCGCCTGTTCGAGAATGTGATCACCAACTTGGAACTGGAACAGATGCTGAAGTATGAGATCCAAGTGTCCAGGCCAACGGATTTCAAGGAACCGGAGCGAATCGCGTTTGTCCAGTGCGTGGGAAGCAGGGACGCGAAACTGAACCATCTCTGGTGTTCCAAAATCTGTTGTGGCTCCGCGTTGCGCATGGCAAGGCGGATAAAGGCGATACAGCCGGAAACGGATATCACCTTCTTCTACATTGATGTGCAGACCTTTGGCAAGGATTTCCAGACATTTTATGAGGACGTTCAGAAGGATGTCCGCATGATCCGGGCCATCCCCGGAGATATTTTCAAAACAGAAGATGACCGGCTACGGGTGATATTCTTTGATACCACCTCAAACGAGAGTGCGGAGGAACTTTTTGATCTTGTGGTGCTCTCGGTGGGACTTACCCCCGGTGAGGACACAAAGCCGCTTGCGGAACTGTTTCAGTTGGAGATGGCCGAGTCTGGGTTTATAAACCCATCAAAAGACGGTGTCTTTGTCGCAGGCACAGCCCAAGGTCCCATGAGCATTGCCGAATCGGTCGCGAGCGCGGGCCATGCGGTGTGGGGAGCGGTTGCATATTTGGGCGTTTAGGATGAGTGTGGGGTGATGAATATGTTGTCGATGCGCTCAAAAAGCTGATCCCGTTTTTGTTCCGGTCATTTTGCAACCTCCTGATTTTTGAATCAAAAAAAATGGGCGGAACAAAAACGGGATCACAGTTGGCAACTCTGTCTGTGATATTTTCATCAGCCCAGGATGAGTGTAACATTTCACGCTTTCACAATAATTTTCCCTTTCGGCTCGGATATCGCCTCCCCAACAATGGCGGCGGTATCCATCCCCCTCTCCTTCAACTTGGCAAGCAACTCACCCGCGTGATTCTTTCCCACCCCGATCAACAACCCCCCGGAGGTCTGCGGGTCGAACAGGAGAGACTGGACAAGGCGGTCCACAGAGGGGGAAATTTCGATCATGCCCTCGCGGAACTCCCGGTTTCTGTACGCTCCCCCGGGTATCAGCCCCATGCTGGCGTACTGAAGCGTCTCAGGAATGATTGGAAGCTTCTCCGCAAAAATCAGTACCCCGCACCGGGAACCCTCCACCATCTCCGCGACATGGCCCAACAAGCCGAAGCCGGTGATATCCGTACACGCGTGAACCGGATATTGGTGCATCACCTCGGCCGCGTCCTTATTCAGGCTCGCCATGAGGCGTGTCACCCGATCCACCGTCTTCTCATCAACAAGCCCCGCCTTGATCGCTGTGTTGATGATCCCGGTGCCGATCGGCTTGGTCAGTATCAGTTGATCTCCGGGGATCAGGTTCTTTTTCGTGAGCAGACGTTCAGGATGTATGAAGCCGGTGACGGACAATCCGTATTTCAGTTCCCTGTCCTCCACGCTGTGGCCCCCGATCAGCACGACCCCCGCCTCCCTCATCTTGTCCAATCCGCCCTCCAGGACCCTCCGGAGAACGGAAATGTCCATCTGCTTGATGGGAAACGCGACCAAATTCATGGCGGTCTTGGGGACGCCGCCCATGGCATAGACATCACTCAGCGCGTTGGCCGCGGCGATCTGGCCGAACTGATAAGGATCGTCCACAATCGGTGTGAAGAAGTCCACCGTCTGGACAATCGCGAGGTCATCCGCAATCTTATAGACGCCGGCGTCGTCAGCCCGCTCCAGTCCCACGATCACATGGGAATCTGTGGGAAATTCAAGCCCGCATAATGCCCGGTCCAGGTCCCCTGGAGCCAGTTTTGAGGCTCAACCCGCACCTGCCACGCTCTCTGTGAGACGAGGCGTTTTTATGTCTGACATATCTTTAATTCCTGTGTTGAACGTGCCCGTGAACGTGAACGTGAACATGAACATGAACTTAAAGATGAATGCTGATTATAACGCTTTTCAGGGAGGCCGCCTGCCCGTGGACGTGCCCGTGAACCTGAACGTGCACGTGAACGTGAACTTGAACGTGAACTTGAATGTTCATTTGTGGGCAAGTTCAAGTATAAGTTCACGTTCAAGTTCAAGTTCAAGGCCTCCCCTAAATCCGTTATAATCAGGATGAATGTTCCTAGTTAGAATCAGGAATGTTCAAGTCCAAGTTCAAGCTCAAGTTCAGGTTGCAACTCGGCTTATTTTATGGCAATTATGCCTGAGAAAGAAAATAAGTTTTTTGAAAAAACCTTAGTTTTTGGAACGATTTTGTCAATCATACAAACAGAGAAGGAATCAGTCAACCCTATAATTTGACAATCAGCAAGAAACCCGGTTTCTCACACGGTGCCGCATCATGGAAGCCTGATTATGCGCTCTCCCCAAAATGCCTCCAAGGTCGGCGGACTTTCAATGTACGCGGAGGCTGGTTTCCAATCGCATCGGGCATTCAGTTCCACCCCTTCCTGAATGATGGAGACGGGTCGGTCCGACGAGACCACCACGATGAAGATATCCCGGTGCTTCGCAGTGAACCGCAATGCCGAGTTGAAGCGTGCGCCCCTGGCCCGATCCTCCCCGGGAACCGCATGTCCGTCAAGAAGGCATCCGAAGCCGTGAACTTTCAGATCCGCCCCGATATGCAGGGCACCGTCAAGCTTTGCCAAGGATTCGCCCAATTCCAGGAGACGGATCTGGCGAATATCGAGGGGTCTCTCCAGATGTTGCCCGGGGATGATCAGCGGCTGTTCGTTGAGGTCCACCACCAAGGTGCATCCGTATCCCTCGTCCTGAGCCGTCTGGACAATCCGGGTGATCACCCGGAACAGGCTGTCCCGGGAGGGGGTGTCGAGTTTGGATTCAAGCAGTATCTCCTCGGCTTGGGCCAAGTTGGCCTTCCGGTTGGACGAATGGAAATTTCCGTCGGAAAAGCTGCATATGAAGCCGCCGTCGAGTCTCAGAAAGCCGTGTCCGCCCCTGAAGTCGGCGATGACCGAGGCCTCCGGCATGTATCCGCCGGACGCGATGCCGACAATGCTCTTTCCGTCGGAGACGAGTTTGCGGTCCGAATGCTCCACCGCCTGGAGAAGCTTTCGGACATGCTTGAAGTTCTTCAGGGAGGGTTGCTCCTTCAGCGGAAACCGAGCCACAAAGACCATGTTTGACAACATGGCAGGCTCCACAAAGATCAACTGTCCCCGAGAGCGCATCCCCTCTTCAAGGGTCTCGGATATCCCGAGCACCGCGTCGAGAATCGGATAGACCCGGAGCTGAGTGTCCCATCCGATGATCGTGCTCCGGCGGTCAAGAATATAGTCTCGCACGGCATGGGCCGCATATTCCCTGAGCGCGTATCCGGAGGTTCCCACGCTTGATATCTGCTTTGTGGCAATATCTTGGGAAAGGAGCCATACTGCGTGCTCAAGCCATCGTTCGATGGGGCCTGTGGAACAAATGTTCGGATGGTGCTCTGTGAACCACATCTGATAGAATACAGACGCGGATCGGCCTCCGTAGGAGATCAGCCCGCTCAATTTAAGGTTTCTCTCATAGCTGACCTCCTCAAACGCGTTCATCTGAAGCATGTCTGAAGCCGATTCCCGCCACTCATTTGAATCCAAGTAGAGTGATCCGAGTACGGACTCATGTCCATCAAGGAGATTCTGGGGATCATACATATGAAGCGAGTCATCCGGTTCTGTCGCATAGATCAGCGCGACACGGCTCGGTTCGGAAAAATGGGAAAGTCCCTCGCGTAGCCCTTCAGACACATGGAAAATGCACAGGTTTTTGAATGAATTTTCTGTCATTGGTTGTCTGTTCGCTCCTGCAAGTTCCAAGCTCTCTAAGGTGTTTGAAAACATCTGCCACCCTCTGCCCGTGCCTGCCCTTTGCCCATGCCCGAAACCAGCACAGATAGGGGCACGGGCAGGGGAGTTTTCAAACACCTTCTAAGCGACTTGCAACTTACAGCTTTTCAATAAACAAAGTCAATGGCCTGCCACTCGGTCTCAAAGTCCCAGAGGGACAATAAAATCAGGATATAATGCAGATAAAGGGGAAGGGTGACTTTGCTCAGTTCCGCCTTGGCCTTAAACTGATAATGTCCGCCCTTTTTCAGTTTCTCAGAGGGGAGGATCGGCAGATGAGTGATTTCACTCATCAGCTTCCGGGCTTCCGTGAAAGACTTCACAATGGCCGGGTTGTCGTTTTTCCAGGACCGCGTGATGATGAACTGCTTTCTCAGATTGTCATATTTGACGGTATGGGTGATCTCCAGTTCGACAATTCTCCTGTCAGACCAGAAACGACGGACCTCATCCACATTGATGAAGAATGAGAAGGTGATGAGAACCCCGCTCATGACCGCCTTTTTCATCTTTTCTGTGAACGTGCCTTTGATGTTCAGGTAAACCAGTTCCAAGCCGTAATGCGTGTTGGTTATGGTAATGTCGGACAACCTCGCGTTCTGGGCAAAAGCCGGATTTCGGCCAAAGAGGGCCATGATGAGCAGGATAATCCATATTTTCCGGTTCATTGATGATGTCATTGGTCGGTTGTCCGCTACCCCTGCATCTGCGCTTTGGCCTGTCTGCTCCCTTACCTCAAGCGGCAATATCTTCCTCCTGAAAATTGGTCCGAGGACTTGTCTCATGGATGGTGAGTGTGTCCCATGCTCCCTTTCGGGCAAAGAATTCCTTGATGAAGGCGTGGTTGAAGGCGTGACCCGATTTTCTCGCGACCAGATGCCCCAGCACCGGCATCCCCAAAAGGGAAAAATCTCCGAGACAGTCGAGGATCTTATGCCGCACAAACTCATCCGGATAGCGCAGGCCGTCCGTGTTCATGATGCCTGCCTGGTCAAGCACCACCGCATTGTCCAAGGATCCGCCCTTGGCAAAGCCGTAACGCTTCAGGTACTCGACCTCATGCAGAAAACCGAAAGTTCTGGCCTTTGATATTTCTTGGGCAAAAATGTCATCCACCACTTCCAGGGAATAAGACTGGTTTCCAATAAGGGGGTGGTCAAACGCGATGGTATAGGTGATCCGGAAGGCAGTATCTGGATATATGGCCACCGACCGGTCCCCTTCTTCCAACACAATCGGATCCTTTACCACAAAAAAACACCTCGGCCCAAGTTGTTCCTCAATACCCACGGCTCTTATCATGGAGGTGAAAGGCCCTGCGCTCCCGTCCATTATCGGGACCTCGTAGGCGTCCAGTTCCACAGTCGCGTTGTCAATGGAGAGCCCGGAAAGAGTGGCCATCATATGCTCGATGGTGGAGACAATGAACCCGTCATGTCCGATGACGGTGGCGAGACTGGTATCCACCACCGCATTGAAATGCGCGGATATCCCTGGCCTGTCGGGCAGGTCTGTCCGGATGAATTTGATCCCATGATTGAGAGGAGCTGGTCTGATGGTCAAAGTGACTTCCTTGCCCGAATGAACCCCCCTGCCTGAACAGGAAACCGATTTTGCGACCGTTCTCTGATTTAAGTGCATATATCTTTGTCAGTTGGTGGTTGTCAGTTGGTGGTTGCCAGTGGCCAGTTGGTGGTTTTCAGTGGTCGGTTGTCAGTTGGTGGTTGCCAGTGGCCGGTTGTCCTGACAACGAACAACTGGCAACGAGCATCTGACAACAAACAACTGGCAACAGGCAACCTGCCACTTATATATAGTGCATTATGTTTTTTTGCAACAAAATCCGAAATAAATTTTGATCTGTCACCATAAAAAGATTGTTCTGCATGTAGCTGTCTGCTATGATTTTGGGGTTCTGGGTCTGGCTATAGGACAAGCGGCCAGTGTCCAGTACGCCCCGAACTCAGAACCCAGCGCCCCGAACCCAGAATCCGTTTTGAAGGAGGAAAAAGGTGCTTGCTTTGTGAGTGTCCGAAAGCCAAGTTTTCCGATAGTTGCCTGAGATGATGTCTGCGACGGCCGGAGCGAGAAATGGAGAATGCTTGAAACTGATGGATGTCAGGTTCTGCCCGTGCCACTGTCACTCTAGAGCTTTTAACATAAAGTTTGTCAGTCCGGAGTGCAAAGCTTGCTTTGTGAGTGTCCGAAAGCCAAGTT
>JAOZRQ010000396.1 GCA_029940115.1 Desulfobacterales bacterium | reverse complement strand
CCAAATCCGGCGGTTGGATGGTTCGGATTTGTCAATCCGAACCGAGCGTGTCCGAGCCGAGCGTGTCCGAACCGAGCGACTCCCCTACATGCTCCCGCGGGATTGCCAAATCCGGCGGTTGGATGGTTCGGATTTGTCAATCCGAACCGAGCGCGGGTGTCCGAACCGAGCGGGCGGATACTGAGGAGAACATTATGCCTATTTTTCCAATCGAAATCATGCTGTTTTTGTTTGGCCTGTGCATCGGGAGCTTTCTGAATGTCTGCATATGTCGGCTTCCGGAATCGAAATCCATTGTGCATCCGCCTTCATCCTGTCCGAAATGCGGGCATCCGATCAGATTTTATGACAACATCCCCGTGTTGAGCTATCTCTGGCTCAAGGGGAAGTGCCGGCAATGCCGAACCGGGATATCCTTCCGGTATCCGCTGATCGAGCTGATGGCCGGCTTTTTTGCCATCTGTGTTTACATCCGATTCGGCCTCACGCCTGAGACGGTCATCTATTACGCGTTCATCTCATCCCTGATTGTGGTCACCTATATTGACTTGGATCACCAGATCATCCCCTTTGTCATCGCGATTCCTGGGATCCCCATCGGATTCGCGGCCTCATTCTTCCTCCCCTCCCTCACTTGGCTCGACTCGATTCTCGGGATACTGGCCGGCGGTGGGAGCCTCTACCTGGTACTGAAGACTTGGAAGCTGATCAAGGGATATGAGGGCATGGGGTTCGGCGACGTGGAACTGCTGGCCATGATTGGCGCGTTCATTGGATGGAAGGGGGTATTCTTCACCATTTTCATCGGCTCGGCCATCGGGATGGTTGTGGGCCTCATCCTCATGCTGGTCCAACAGGGGGATATGAAACTCAGGCTTCCCTTTGGCCCGTTTCTCTCCATCGGGGCCATCGCATATCTTTTCAAAGGAGAGGAGGTGATTTGCTGGTATCTCGGCTTGCTGATGCCATGAATGGCATGAAAGTCTTGCTGGGCGTTTTGCTATGGAGACCATCATATATTTTTGCCGCTTATTATTTTCTCCCTGCCTCCCCCACCTTGTTTAAGACCATTTTGAAGGTGATGGGCCCGATGATCTGGTTCACGGAGATCACCGCGAGGACAATGGTGGCCAAGTGTGAGCCGATCTCAGGGAATTGCCGGCGGGCCAACTGTGCGAGTCCGATGGCCACGCCGGCCTGGGTCAGGTAGGCCATCCAAGCGTTCCGGTTGTTCTTGGCCGGATCGCCGACAATGGTACCGGCCAGCCATGTGCCTCCAGATATCCCCATGGCCCGGATTCCCACCAGACACAAGGCCAAGGGCCAGCAGAGGCGAAGCGCTTCCAAGTTCAGGGACGCACCAGCGAGGGAAAAGAAGAGCACATAGATGGGCAGGGATATCCGATCCAAGCTCTCCATGAAGTCCGCACCGGTTTTGCTGAAGTTCTGAACGGTGAACCCCGCACTCATGCAGATCAGCAACGGTTCGAGATGAAGATGAATGTCAAAGCGGCCCTCCATGAAAAGGCTCAACCAATGCGAGGCTTTGGTGACGCCGAACCCTGTGAAGAGGAGAAACAGGGGAAGATCATGTCCGACCCGGTCAATGTAGAAGGATAGCGTCTTGCCGATGGTTGCGCCGAGGAGGAGAGACGCGGCCAATTCCAGGAACAGGGCCATGAAGACCTGATAATCGATGCCGGCTCCGGCCAAAATGATCTGGGTCACGGTGAGCGCCAGCGTAAAAAGCACGATGATCAGCACATCCATGACAATGGTGACGCCCAGAACGGTTTCGGTGAATGGTCCCGCGGCATGGCATTCGCTGATGATGGCGATGGCAGAGGAGGGTGACCGCGCCACCGCCACCACCCCGAGAAGGATGCCCAGTGCAATGATCTGTTCAGGAGAAAAAGGCTTCATAAAGCTGAACGCCCTGCCCGTCAGGATGACGAAGGTGAAAACCACTCCGAAGACCGTCAGGGTGATCAGAAGGATGTTCAGGGCGATGGCCCCCCCGCGTTTTCTCAGGGTGCGCAGATGCAACTCCCCGCCTGCTGCCAGTGCGATGAAGCTCAGGGCCAGATCATCTATGAGCCGGAGTTCTCCGACCCTGTCCGCTGTGAGAAACCCGCTGACATACGGGCCTGCGACAATTCCGGCAAAGATGCACACGCTGATCAGGGGAAGCCTTATCCGTCTCAGCAGCCGGCCGCCCATGTAGGCCGCCAGCAACACAAAGCCGAGGGAGAAATTGATCAGCCCGGCCCCTTGCCAGCTCGACACCACAGGATGGCTTCTGATCCATAGCGCAAACAGGACCAGAAGGAGAATCGCCAGCAGACAGGTGGTCCAATTTGTCGCCTTGTCTATGGTTTGGTAAGAGTCTTGGCTCACGGGATTAAGGGTTAAGGGTTAAGGGTTAAGGGTTCGGGGTTAAGGGTTAAGGGTTAAGGGTTCGGGGTTAAGGGTTCGGGGTTAAGGGTTAAGGGTTCGGGGTTAAGGGTTCGGGGTTAAGGGTTCGGGGTTAAGGGTTCGGGTACCGAGTGCTGGGGCGATAAACCGGGAATCCATAGCCGCTCGCCCATGGCCGCTCGCCCATGGCCGCTCGCCCATAGCCGCTCGCCCATCACAACCCCACCCACCGCGCAATGTTCGTCTGCAATATCTCATGGGTCCCCCCGCCGTTCAGGAGAAAGCGGCTGTCCCTGTAGTATCGCTGGGCGGTGTATTCCATGGAATATCCGTAGGCCCCCATGATCCGGGTGCATTCGTCCGCGGCTTGGCAGGCGGCTTCGGTCGCGAAGTATTTGGCCATGGACGCCTCGGTCATGCACGGGACCCCGTTGTCAATCATCTTCGTGGCCTTGTAGGTCATCAGTTTCGAGGCTTCCAAGTTGACCGCCATGTTCGCGACCTTGGCTTGGATCAGTTGGTATTTGCTGATGGCCTTGCCGAATGCCACACGCTCCCGGGCATAGCGGATGGCATCGTCCATTGCCGCGCGTTGCAGGCCGATGGCCAAGGCCGCGGTCATGGAGCGGATCTCCTCGAGAATGGAGAGAAGATTGTTCAGCCCTTGTCCCTCCTTTCCCAGACGATACGCATCCGGGATGTGGACATCGGTGAAGGCGATCTCCGACATCATCGTAGTCCTTGTCCCGAGGGTGTTGAAGGGCTTGCTCACCGAAAGTCCCGGGGTATTCCTCGGAACGAAAAAGAAGTTCAGGCCCTTGAATTTCTTCGCGGGGTCGGTCTGGCACAGCACGGTGTAGAAATCGGCCACCGGGCCGTTCGTCACCCAAGTCTTCATGCCGTTGAGCAGATAGCCGTCCGGGGTCTTTTTGGCCAAGGTGGAGACCGCGCCGAGGTCCGAACCGGCCTCCGGCTCGGTCAGGCAGAAACAGCCGAACTTCTCCCCCCGCATGGCCGGAAGAAAATAGGTCTCCCGCATCTCATCGGTTCCGAAGCGAAACAGAAAGTTGGTGCTCATCAGGCACTGCATGGCTGTTATCGCGGCCACGCTCACCAGCCCCCGGGCGAGCTCCTCGCAGATGATGCAGTAAAGGGTCGTGTTTCCCCCGGCACCGCCTTTGTTCTTCGGATATCTGATGCCGAAAATCCCCATCTTGGCAATCTCTCGGAGCATCTCAACCGGAAATTCGCCTTTCTCATCTGTCTCCTGGGCGTTGGGGATGATCTCATCATCCACAAACCGGGCCATGGTTTTTCTGACCAACTCTTCGGGATTCGAACGAACCATTTGTTCCTCCGTTTGAAGTCATCAACAAACGCCGTGAATGTCTCCGGCACGCCGAATGCCTTCCTGAAAATGACGCCGTAGCGCAATGATCCGACTTTCATCTTGTCACCTCAACATCGTTTGTTTGGGCAGATTGAAGACTCTTGCTGATTGTGACACTCCGCCCATGGACTTGGACATGAACTTGCCCGTGAACGTGAACCCGAACTTGCCCGTCTATGAGGCGGAACTGCCAACCGGGCTCACGACTCATCCTCAGGCTTCAGTGCCAAGTCTCTGACACGCTCGGGTGGCAGCCCTGTCATCTCGGCAATCTCCTCATGTGTGAGGCGGTTGGACACCATGTTCAGGACGATTTGCCTGGCTCCCTTCTCGGCCCCCTTCTTGAATCCCTTCTGAAACTCATCCTCGCCGAGCATCTGGATGCTGTACTCGTCCTTCATGGCGGCCCGCTCCTTTGGGGAGATGCGATCCCTTTCGATGCGGTGGAATATCTCCCGGATCTCGGGGCGGGTGTAGGCCGACTCGTCCACCTCCTCGTCCAGGGTGTCGTCTATGGCGAGCATCCACTCCCGATAGCGTTCCGGGGTCTCCGCGGTCACGTATTTCGGGCAGATGTAAATGATCTTGTGCGGGATCTCCCCGAAGGCATTTCCCTTGATATCCTTCGGATCGAAGTCGGTGATCCCGATGTCCTTCCTGTGCCGGTCCCCGGATGTCAGCACCACGAGGGTGAAGACCCTCAGCTCGGGGGTGTAGTCCCCCGCACTCCTCACCTGGTCCAGCAGAGCGGCGCAGTGGTAGTGGAGGAACCGGTGGTAGTGGTCCCCGAAGCGCACATGTTGGATGTCCACGATCACCCGATTCCTCCTGTCCTCCGCGAAGAGGTCGAAGCGGCAGTCCACCCACCCGATCGGCGGGTCGAACGACTTCTCCGTCTCCACCTTGTCAATCTTCATCCGGACGCCTGTGAAGTCATCAACAAACGCCGTGAATATCTCCGGCACACTGAATGCCTTCTTGAATATGACGCCGTAGCGCAATGATCCGACTTTCATCTTGTCACCTCAAAAAAATTGAGAATTAAAAATTGTCTGGACAAAAATTCGTTTTACAGAAGAACGTCATAGCCTCTTTGTTTAAGTAGCGAGGCCAAGGCCCCTTTTGCCGGTGGTTCTCCGTGGACCAGCTTGATCTTTCCGGGTTTTTCCGCCATGGCCGCCACCCATTCCACGAGATCCTTCTGATCCGCGTGGGCGGAATAGCCTGTGAGACTGTAAACCTTGGCCCGGATGGGGATGCGCCCTCCGTCTATGACCGCATAGCCGCCCGGCTTTTTGGCATAGCGACGGATATCGCCTCCCCGGGTTCCCCTGGCCTGATAGCCCACGAAGAACACGTCATTTTTCGGATCATCCAATCCCTTTTTCAGATGGCCGAGGATTCGGCCGCCGGTACACATCCCGCTACCTGCGATGATAACGGCGGGTCCGGGCATGTCAAGGAGCTTGAGATGGTCTTTGTGGTCTTTGACCGCGTAGAGATGATCGAAATCAATCGGGTGATCGCCTCGCTCATGGAGGTCCCGGGCCTCTTTGTCCCAGTATGCCGACAACTTCGCGTAGATTTCGGTCACCTCAAGGCCAAGCGGGGAGTCCACAAACACAGGGATCTTCTTTTTCGGATTCAGGTCCGGAAAGTTCCGTCTCAGTTCCGGGTCTGAAAAGAGGCGGTCCATTTCATAGATCAGCTCCTGAGTTCGGCCGATGGCGAAGGCAGGGATAAAAACCTTGCCGTCATCGGACAGGGCTTGGGTGAGGATATGCCCGAGCCGTTGCACCCGTTCGGTTCGATCCTCGTGGCACCTGTCTCCGTAGGTGGACTCCAGAATCAGCATGTCGCACGGAGCCGGGATATCCGGATCTGGCAGAATCGGCGTGTTCTTGGGGCCCAAGTCCCCAGAAAAGACCACGGAGAATTCCCCTGTCTCGATGCGGACGAAGCATGATCCGATAATATGGCCGGCCATGCCGAGTTGAAAGGAGACGCCCTTTTTCAGATCGAATCTTTCGTGGTACTCAAAGCCCCAGGAGAGATCGTCAATGGTCTCCGCCAACCGTTCCTTTTCGGATCTGGTCAGATCGAAAAATCCCATGGCATCTTCCAGCATGGGGGAGATCAGCGCCTTTGTGGGGTGCGTGGTGATGATCTCACCGGCAAAACCGCGTTGGATCAGGTCGGGGATGCGGCCGATGTGATCCGCATGCGCGTGGGTCAGAAACAGGTAATCGATTTCCTTTGGCTCCACAGGCCATTCGTGCATCGGAAGCCCCCTGTCTCCGCCTTGGGAAATGCCGCAGTCGGCCATGATGTTCAGATCGTTGATCCGGAGCAGGTGGCAGGAACCAGTGACTTCGTTCTCGGCACCGATGTGAATGATTTCAATGGACATGGTTTTTTATTCCTCGAAGATCAAGTTGTTTTGGGGATTCTTGGCTCTGGGCACCACCTTGTCAATCTTCATCCGGACACCTGTGAAGCCATCAACAAACGCCGTGAATGTCTCCGGCACGCTGAATGCCTTCTTGAATATGATGCCGTAGCGCAATGATCCGACTTTCATCTTGTCACCTCAAAAAAATTGAGAATTAAAAATTGTCTGTGGGCGAGAAACCCGGCTTTTTCCCAAACGGGCCGATTCCCCATTTGCAAGAGAAAGCCGGGTTTCCTT
>JAOZRQ010000395.1:4128-6539 GCA_029940115.1 Desulfobacterales bacterium | reverse complement strand
TCCCGAACGGGCCGACTCCGCAACTGCAAGAAAAAGCCGGGTTTCTTTCCCGCTCTTGTGGCATGGCGAAGAAACCCGGCTTTTTCCCGAACGGGCCGACTCCGCAACTGCAAGAAAAAGCCGGGTTTCTTTCCCGCTCATCAGTTTTTGTCCTGTAACAGATCAAAGACTCAACATGGGCAATATGGTCATTTATAGTCAAAAATTATCTCCTCAAAAGATTTCAGTTTCCGCTGCAATCTCCCCATCGTCTCGATTTCCCCCTCCCCCTCCAGAAGCTCCATATCATCAGCTTGGCCGTAGAGGGAATCTCTGTCAAGTTTTCCGTATCTGCCTTCAAAATCCTGCAATTTCCGCTGAATGTTCCAGATCGCCCTTTTCATCAGCTCCACTTCCGAACGCACCAATTGCCTGCGGACAGAGGAACTGGCAGGCATGCCTAATGATATGGTTCCTTCCGCGGCAGGAGGAGCAGGCATGGTCGGCTCGCCGACCACTGACTGATAATTGATCACTGACCACTGATAACTGGTAACGGAGAAACAACATGACCAAAAAGAAAAAACTGATTTTCATCGGCCTCGGGATTTTTTTGGCCTTCGCGATCCTCCTGCCTGTGGGCCTCCTATTTTATCTGGAAACAGATCATGCACAGGATCTTATCCAAGCCAAAGTGAACCAGGCAATTCCCGGGACCATTTCTTGGGAAGAATTCCGGTTTTCCCTGCTGAGGGGCAGGCTGGAATTGACAGATGTCCTGCTCAAAGGCCCGAAAGACGACGAACTCGCAGGATTTGACCGCCTGTTCCTTGATCTCTCCTGGCTCACTCTGCTGAAAGGGGACCTCACCGTCTCGGAACTGACCCTGGAGAGTCCCCGTGCGGATATCCGGATCGACAAACATGGCAAGCTCAACCTGATGGAGGCGTTTCCGCCATCGAAACCCAAAGAGAAGGAAGATGAGAAGAAGCTCCGAAAGAGTCCTCCCTTCAACATCGTCGTCAATTCCCTCAGGCTGGCAAACGGATCGGTGCAGTATGAGATGGAAGCCAAGGATTTAAGGGTTTCTGTCCAGGAGATCAACCTGACCGGTTCAGACGGGGATCTGCGGAATCAGTCGCTGAATCTGCTTTTCCAGGTCCGGGACGGAAGCGTGAAAAGTCCCAAGATCAACTCGGAAATTGAGGAATTGCACTTGAAGGCAAGGCTTGAAGAGGGCCGGCTCGACCCCTTGGACCTGAAGATTGACACCGATGTGGCCCTTCTCACACTCACCGGGAACGTGGCCGATCTCTTCACGAAAAAGCCGATGCTGGATCTCAGCCTGGACCTCGGAATCGCGCTTGCCTCCATCCAAAAGAATTTTCATCTGAAACCGGAATTGACCGGAAAGGCGGACCTTCACCTGACCGCACAGGGCACAGCGGACGATCCCCAAGCGGATCTCCGGCTGAACTATGGTGGCGGGAACCTGGCCGGCAACACGATTGACGGGATCACGCTGGCCTGCCGCCTTGAAGAGCGGCTGCTGACCTTGGATCATCTCTTGGTGAACGCGGCATCCGGTGATCTGAACCTCCAAGGAGATGTGGACTTGAAGAGCGCATTTTCCAAGGGCCTTCTCTCCAAGGAAAAGAATCTGGAGGCCATATCCTACCAGCTCACCCTCAAGGAGAAGGGCGTGAATCTTGAATATCTGCTGGTGGGCAACAATATGAGCGGGATCGTTCATTCCGACATTCGGGTTCAGGGAAGGGGGATTTCACCCAAAAGCCTCTCTGCAAACCTCTCTCTGGAACTCTCCGGCGAACAGTTGAGCGCAAGCAAGATGGCCGCGCCGATTGATCTGCATGTGAAAACCACGGCAGATATTGACCAAGGGCTTGTGAACGTGAGGGAACTGAAAGCGAATGTCGGCGATATCAGCCTTCAGACAGCGGGCAACTTCCATCTGGCATCCCATCATTTGAACGCGAACCTCCTGCTGGTCGCGCCGGCCCTCGCGGCCAACCTGGGGCCGCTCGGCATAAAGGATGTCTCCGGTGATCTGGAACTCAAGGCGGATGTGTCCGGTTCCGTGAGACAGCCGGTGTTCGACTGCGCGTTGCAGGGGGATCAGCTCCGTTTCCGGGATATCACCATCGGAGACATCACCCTGAACGCGGCATCAGACTCGTCGGGCATGGTTCGAGTCTCAAAGCTGGCGGTTGACAATCAGGGGTCCAGAGCGGAGGCCCAAGGGAACATTCATCTCTTTCAGAAAGATTCCATGGCCATAGATCCCGATCTTCCCTTGGATCTCTCCGTGCTACTCAACGATGTGAAACCAAAGGATTTTTTGAGCAAGCTCCCCCTCAGCGGCTCCATTGGCGGAAAGGTGGACGTGAAGGGGAAGGCCAAACAGCCGCTCT
>JAOZRQ010000395.1:0-4028 GCA_029940115.1 Desulfobacterales bacterium | reverse complement strand
TCTCGCTCCTGCTCAAGCATGTGAAACCAAAGGACTTCTTGAGCAAGCTCCCCCTGAGCGGCTCCATTGGCGGAAAGGTGGACGTGAAGGGGAAGGCCAAACAGCCGCTCTTTGATTGTGCGCTGACGGGGAATCAGCTTGGATTCAAAGACATCACCATCGGAAACCTGAGTCTGAACGCGGCCTCGGACCCGTCAGGCATGGTCCAGGTCTCAAAGCTGATGCTTGAAAACAAAGGATCCAGATTGGAGGCCCAAGGGAATATCCAAGTCTTCCAGGAAAATTCCATGGCGGTCCACCCCGAACTGCCATTGGATGTCTCGCTCCTGCTCAAGCATGTGAAACCAAAGGACTTCTTGAGCAAGCTCCCCCTCAGCGGCTCTTTGGGCGGAAAGGTGGCGGTGAAAGGGAGGGTCAGGCAGCCGATCTTTGACTGTGCATTAAAGGGGAATCATCTCGGGTTTAAAGACATCACCATCGGAAACCTCAGCCTGAAAGCGGCTTCAGACGCATCCGGCATGGTGCGGGTGTCAAATCTGGATCTCAACAACCAAGGGTCTGCGTTGCAGGCGAAAGGAACAGTTCAGGTGTTTCAGAAGGATTCCATGGCGATCCATCCGTCGCTTCCGCTGAATCTCTCCCTCCTCCTCCGCGACATCGAACTGAAGGACTTTTTCGCGAAGGACAAAGTGCCTGCCGGCGGCTCTGTGGAAGGAAAGCTGACGGTCAAGGGAAACATCAGACAGCCGGTCTTTGACTGCAAGTTGAAGGGAAACCAGGTCCATTTCCGGAATATCACCATCGGCAATCTCAATATAAACGCGATGTCGGATCCCTCCGGCGTTGTTCGGATATCCGCCCTGAACCTTGAAAACCAGGGATCTGTTTTACAGGGCAAAGGAACGGTCCAAGTTTTTCAGAAGGATTCTCTCGCGGTGAACGCGTCGTTTCCGTTGAATTTGTCTCTCCGTCTTCGTGGCATTGAACCGAAGGACTTTTTGAAGAAAGCACCTGTCAGCGTCACCGTAGGCGGAAAGCTCGACATCCGGGGAAATCTGAACGCCTTGGACGCGGACCTCTCATTGGACGCGAAGAGCCTCAAATTTGCGGACAAGGTGCAGGCGAACACGATCTCCCTGACCGGGAATGTCAAAGGAAGCGTGAAGCACCCCAAGGGAACCGTTCAGCTTATCGGGAAGAACTTCAATTTCGGCGTCCAGAAGATCAAGGAGATCCGAACGGATGCCCGGGTGGACGGAAAGACCATCGGGATTGACTTGCTTCAGGTCACGGTCGCGCCCCAGCAGAGCATCAATGCGTCCGGCAAAGTCGATCTTGACAAGAAATCGTATCAGTTGAAACTCTGGTCCAAGGGGATTGATCTGGACCACATTGACAAGGTCCGGGAACAGAAGATCGCAAAGGGGAACATCCGCCTCGACCTTTCAGGCGCGGGCACATTTGACAATCCTCGGGTGGCCGGGGATATCGCGCTCAGGAATCTGCGCCTGAAGGGGAAGCCGGTGGATGATTTTCAGATCCGTCTGACCCTGAAGGATCAGCTGGCCCGGATCTCCGGCGTGTTGAACTTCGACCTGGACGGCTCCTTTCATCTGAAGCGGAAGGACTTCTCCGGGTCCCTCCGGTTTGACAAGACCGACCTCGGCCCCTACTTCAAGCTCGCAGGCCAGACCGATCTGTCCGGAAACCTGACCGGCAAGATCAAGGCCCGGGGGAATCCCGGTGCTGTGGAAGGCATTCAGGCGGATGCCGATTTCTCCGACTTGAGCCTCTTTTTCAAAGAAAAGGAGATGGCCCATTCCCAAGACTTCAAAGCCTCGTTCAGAAACGGGGAGATATCCCTTCCCGGGTCTCGGATCCGTATTCTCAAGAAGGGCGGGCTGACGCTGTCGGGAAGCGGAAAGCCGAAGGGACCCTTTGATTTCCAAGCAAAGGGGGCCATCCCCCTCGGGCTGGTCAGTGAGTTCACCGACGCGGTTTCGGATGCCACTGGCGAGGTTGCCCTCTCCGTTCATCTGACCGGAAGCCTTCCCCAGCCGGACATCCGGGCCGATATTGAATTGAAGAAGATCGGAATGACAATAACGGCCCTCCTGCAACAGTTGCACGATCTGAACGGCCGGATTCAGATCACGCCCACTTCTGCCAAAATCCAGGATATCAAAGGTCAATTGGACAATGGCCGGATCCATCTGAACGGAGGGGCTGACCTGAGGGGGTTCCAGCCCACCCGGGTGGATGTGACCCTCAAGGCGGAGAGTCTCCCGCTGAATGTGCCCCATACGTTGGAGATGCTCATGAACGCGGATCTGCGAGTCCGCGGAACCCCGGCAACGTCCGCAGTGACCGGGGAGGCCGTGATTCTTGAGGGAACATACCACAAAGATGTGGAACTGAGCCTCATCAGCGGCTTGAAGAGTGCGATGCAGAAGAGGCGGGAGACCGCGCCCAAGTCGTCGAAACCGCGGAATCCCTTTCTTGAGAACATGAGCCTGGACATCTCCCTGAAGCGACGAAACCCCTTTGTTGTGGACAACAACCTCGCCCTTCTCGACATCAATCCGGACCTCCGGATCAATGGGACAGCGAGTCGTCCCCTCATCAGCGGCCGGGCCAACATTGACACCGGAACCATGACCTATCAGAAAAAGAAGTTTGAGGTCAAAAAAGGGGTGATTGACTTTCTGAATCCGTATAAGATCGAACCCACCCTTGACATCGAGAGCGAGATCGAGCTCAGGGAATGGCTGATCACGTTGAAGGTCTCAGGCACGCCGGATGCCCTTGATTTCAAGCTCACGTCGGATCCGCCGGAGGAGCATGGAGACATCCTCTCCCTGTTGGTGCTGGGGAAGGCCACCCGTGAGATCGGAAGAAGCGAGGGCGGAACCACAAAGTTGCCGGCCCAGATGATTGCCGATATCGTTGAGAGCACCATGGGAGAGGACATCAGAAAGGCGACCGGGCTTGACATTCTGAAAGTGGAGTTCCAAGATGATGAAGGGGCATCGGATTCGGACAAGGTCAAGGTCACACTGGGCAAGGAGCTTTCCCGCCGGATGACCGTGAAATACGCCATGGAATCAAAAAACGGGGAGATGGTCCAGAAGGGGATTGCGGAGTACAAATTTCTTGAGAACATGATACTGACCGGGTTTCAGGATTCCAAGGGGACCTTTGGCGGAGAATTGCGGTTCAGGCTTGAGTTTCGATGAATTCCCTTGACAAAACCCGTCCCGCATGATCTATAAGCATGCTGGTGTGGACATCATTACCAGAATATCATCCATGTACCGAATATGACAACGGATCTGAGGATTAAATGGATTTATCCGTTAAATGGTCAAATAATACTGATTATAACGGATTTAGGGGAGCCCTGTGAACGTGCCCGCAAACTTGAACTTGAATCCTGACGTGAACATGTGCACGTTCAAGTTTAAGGCTCCCCTATAATCAGAAATAATAACGGATCAGAGGATTAAAGGACTGCATGTTTATCTGATGGTCTCTGATGAATGACACTGACCGGCAGGAAGGAGGTTGTATGAATTTGGTCGAAGTCAAAGAACTGATACGCCAAGAGTTGCCGCATGTCTTGCAGACAGACAAAACATTTCACTATGTCATTCAGGACATGTTGCAGGAAAAATTTGCCGACAGGCAGAAAACGGAAGATCGTTTTGATCAGGTGCTTGCCGAAATCCGGACATTGCGTGAGGAGTCTCAATGTAGATGGGATGAACAGCAGTCTGAAATCCGGGCCCTGCGTGAGGAGTCCCAGCGCAGATGGGATGAGCAGCAGTCTGAAATCCGGGCCCTGCGTGAGGAGTCTCAGCAGATATTAAAAGAAGTGCAATTATTCATTCGCAAATATGACAGCAGCATCGGCGCCATCGGATCACGCTGGGGTCTCAGTGCCGAACGTGCCGAACAGTCCTTCCGCAGCGCGCTCGGAAGCATTCTGGAGGAGTCCTTCGGGGTGCGGGTGCTGAACATCACCGAGT
>JAOZRQ010000868.1 GCA_029940115.1 Desulfobacterales bacterium | reverse complement strand
CCCCGGCAATGAATTGCCGGGCTATTCTCACAAGTCCCTCCGGGACAATTCCCCTACCAGACAATTCCCCCAACTTGCAAATGCGCCCGGTCGCGACATCGTTGTTGGGTGAACTCGGGGTGTCCGGCATGTTCGCCCAGTTGTAGAAGGTTTCCCCGAAATTTGCCGAGAGCTCCCCATATTTCTCATGTGTGTAGGTGTGAGAACCGAGCCCGTGTTTCGGATGCTGATGATATCTCAGAATCTGAGCTATGGCGGTGGCAGTACATCCGGTGACACAACGAGACCCACCGTCAAGGGGACAAAGATCATTGTACGGAGATCCCTGATTCCATTGGGTGGTCATCAGCTGCTTGGGGGAGCTTCTGCCTGTACGCCCCAATTTTCCGGCTTCAAGCGACTCCCACATCTGAAGGATGTCAGGATCCTCAATCTCCTTGGATATCGCCTCGTCCACAATCGGGTGATAAAAGTGGTTCACCCCCGCGGCCGGGTTTTTCATCTCCTCGGTGATTTCGCCCTCATAAGAATAGGCGAGCACCGGGATGACCGCGTCGGTAGCCGGCACCATCACCCATCCTCCATGGGAGAGGTTGATGATGTAAAGACTGTCATGGCCATTGTATGTCCTGACAATGACACTCTTGCCGAATCCGCAAACCATTTGGCGGCCACCTGTTTGGCCGTTTCCACGTCAACAGGGGCCCCCATGGCCGGGCCTGTCACGAAGATGGGCGCCATGATGACGACCAGAATCGTGAAGGCCATGAAAAGATTCTGTATTCTCCCTTTCACGTCTTTCCTCCTTACTTTTTGGTTCTATACTTTTGCACTTTTTGGCTTTTGACCCGCTGAATGCGCTGTAACCTGTTGATATCATTGGATCTGGCCATTTTGATGCCTGATTTTGAATTTCCAGTATAATCAATGGGTTACAAAAAAGTGCAAAAGTATAGTTTGGTCAACATGAATTACAGGTAACAAATGATGAGGACACAATGAGTTACAAAAAAGTGCAAAAGTATAGTTTGGTCAACATTGCTGATTCTAACAAATTTTGTGGTCTGAGCAAGCTCTGCAAGAAGGTGTCAGAGCGATCACCCACTGGACAACAATATCGAATTTCACGGGCTGCGCCCGATCCCAACGATCCAGATTTAACTTGACACGACAAACGATTGGCTATATGGCTTTTTCAGAGTATTTCTCTCTTTTGCAGCCTGGATTTTATAAAATATGAAAAATTCAGCACAGACTCCTCTTTTTTGCCCGGATCTGTTTTCGCAAGCCCAATTATTTGTTCCGCAAGGTCTTTTTCCCTGCCTGCGTAAGACAGATCTCTTTTTCTCAGGCAGTTCAGAAGAACATATCCTGCCGTGCGTTTGTTGCCGTCTGTGAACGGATTTTTTTTCCCGTCCCCGATCCGTTCACTGGAAAAAAAACTTTTTTTTTCAGCTGCTTGTTCACGGTTCCCGGAATAAATGAGGGATCACCCGCTGGGTGACAATATCGAATTTCACGGGCTTGCGCCCGATCCCAACGATCCGGATTTATCTTGGCACGAGCAGCGCAGTTTCTTGCCACCCACAATTTTTTGTCCTGTACACAGATCATTTAATGTAATATAATTTTTTTGTCAAGAAGTTTTTACTTTTCAATACGGTTTTAAAAAAATGTCCTGTGGACAAAAAAACCGGGAACGGCAAGAAACTCGGCTTTTTCCCAAACGGGCCGACTTCCCGACTGCAAGAAAAAGCCGGGTTTCCTTCCTCAATCATTATTTTTGTC
>JAOZRQ010000394.1 GCA_029940115.1 Desulfobacterales bacterium | reverse complement strand
TCAATGCCCCCGAAGGCGGACACTCCCATCTGCAGCTCGTGGCTGATTGAAAAAACGCCGCCCGACCCTGCCAACGAGGATGCCTGTGCCATGAGGGATGACGGATGTCAACAACCTTCCTTCGAGAAGGCGACATTTTTTTTTGACATTCCAGGTTTTCCCTGACATCAAGGGGAATGAGACGCAAGAAGGGCTGCTCAGTCATTGAGGCTGAAAGGCAATGAGTCTCAAACTGTGGAGGTTGAAGGGCAATGGGACCGCCCTTCTTGCACTCCTTTTGTTGAGCTCTCCCACACTTGAACCGGTGCCCTGAAACCTTGCGTTGAAGCCAGAGAGCTTGCGCTGAAGCCGAGGATGGAGGTGCAAAGAAGGTCCTTTGGGATGACAGGGTCTCAGCCATTGCCAATCTTTGCACTCCTCTTGCTTGAGCCTCCACAAGCAATGATGGGACAAAAGTTTCCCGCCAAAAAGCCGGACAAAAGTTTCACCCACATTCAACAAACAGCGCAAAAAAACGGCAACCACCAACATGGCGGAAACAAACAAACCTAAACCCTACAGAAACAAACTCTCAAACTCATTAAACTCTTTAAACTCTTAAACTGATTTACATGGGAGAGAGATATGAAAATAACGGCTATAGGGGTTAATTCGGCATTTGCCACAGGAACTTATAAGGAGGCTGTCCCTGTGAAGGATGCCTGTGACATTGCGATGAAGATCGCCAATTCGCCCCAGTTGAAAGGGGTATCCGAAGAGGTTGTTGTGGCTGAGATAAGGAAACGCGCCAGACGTTTCTATGCCCCCAAGTGGCAGTCCAACTTTCTGATTGAATTTGACATGGCCGGCAAAAGAGGGAAAAATCCGTATCGCATGCTTTTGGATGTGGGCGGAGACGTAAGGCACACCTTGAAATCCTTGGAAATGAGTTCTGCCGACATAGACGGCATCTATATTTCCCACCCGCACAACGACCATATCGGCGGTATGGAATATATGGGACTGACCACCCTTTTCAACTCCTTTTACACGTCGGCAAAGAAGCAATGGCTCGGGAATCAGTACATTGCCAGCAAATTGTTTCTTGAGTAGGAATGGTGGCAGGGGCCCCCCGGCAATGCCAAACCGGACATCTTCATTCACAGGAAGGTGCTCAAGCCTTTGAAACAGGCGGTGGGGCCGGGGCTCGACACGGTGCAGGGGGTCCCGAATGTCACCCTTGAAACTTATTTTGACATCCATCTGATCGGCAAGCAGGAGGACGGGCAGACAAAGTCTCACCTGTTTCAGGACGGAAACGGCTATTGGACCATGACGCCTGTGTTCACCATGCACGTCATCTCCAGTTCAGAGGAGATGGCGAGCTACGGCATCAGCTTCCAACATGCTGAGGGGTACAACATCCTGATGCCCACCGACACCCAGCATGTCATGCCCTCCCAGCTGGAACTGCATTACAGACGGGCAGACCGGATCTACATGGATTGTGAGACCAGCAAGTTTCCCTCCGGTGTCCATCCCCCCATATCGGATCTGGTGAATCATATGGATCCGGAAATCCAGAGGAAATGTCTGCTCTATCATTATGAATCCTATCCTGAAGTTCCGGATGGCATGTTCTGCGGCATCTTGAAGACCGGGGATTCTCATGTTTATCCGCCCTGAATCCGTCAGATATCGTTCCCACACGTTGCCAACAAACCCCTGCCGTGATCGCTTCCGCCGGATTGACAAATCCGGCAGTGATGGCGGCTTGCCAATCCGAACCTTGTTCCCGCCATGCCCGTTGTTGATCCAAAACATCCTGTCATTCCTGCGAAGGCAGGAATCCACTGCCCGTTGACCTTCAAAGGTGGATTCCTGCCTTCGCAGGAATGTCAGAAAAAAATTTGATGATCGAATGCCATTTTTTAATTTTTGCTTGACTCTTGGCTTCAAGCATGTCAGAAAGAATAGCTGATCATAGGGAGCCTTAAACTTAGGAACCATGACCAAACAACATCCCGGCCCACGCCCGTCTCGGATTGGCAAATCCGAGACGTCTGCCGGATTTGGCAATCCGGCAGGAGCTGGAAATGGGGAAGTTGTTTGGTCACGGTTCCTTAAACTTGGACTTGGACTTAAACGTGAACGTGAACTAAGACGTGATCGTAAATCAATATTCGCGCCAAGATTCAAGTCCAAGTTTACGGGCACGTTAGTCAAAATGACTTGCCGGAGAGAAAATATATGCCGTACAGCAGCTATACGCTGAAAAAGGTGAAAGAGGCGTTTGAATTGGCGGTTGTTGAGAACCAGGATTTGTTCTCAGAGACTGAGGAGATTGGAGTCAGTGATTATCTGAAAACGACATTGGCTTACAATGTCCCTCTCGCTTTGGCGGTCAGCACAGAAAAGGCACGTTCCGAACTGATCGTCTCCAATGTGCTGTTGGCGTTGAAGAAACATCTGAATGACGAAGTCAGCCTGTTCTCAGGCATAAACTTTGATGTTGACAAGGAGAGGGACCTGAACGGATTTTGTGACTATATCCTGAGCAACTCGCCTGAGCAGTTTTATCTGAATTCACCTGTCGTCGTAATTGTCGAAGCGAAAAATGAACAGGTGACATCGGGTCTGGGTCAATGCATTGCAGAAATGATGGCCGCAAAAATCTTCAATGAAAAAGAAAAAAACAGCATTGATAAGATATATGGTGCGGTCACCACCGGCAACACATGGAAATTCCTCAAATATGAAAACGACATGGCCCATATAGACAGACTTGAGTATTATATTTCAGATGTGAGCAAACTCATGGGCATTTTGGTGAAAATGATGCATCAGAAGGCCTGATTTAAGGGTTAAGGGTTAAGGGTTAAGGATGAGGGATGAATCCGGAACATAGCACGCTCCCGTCGATTGGCAAATCCGGCTTGGATCACCGCCGGATTTGGCAATTCGGCGGGAAAGGGCGTGACGAATTCGCAAGTTGCTGTACTAGTACATCAACTTGCAAAATTCATCCCCCCTGATCGGCCGTATTGCCGCCGGATTTGGCAATCCGGCGGGAGCGGAGGGGGTGACGAATTTATGAATTGCTGTACTAGTCAACAAAAAAACTTAAGGAGCCCCACCATGCCCCATATCATTCGCGCCGGCGTCTTTTTGACCGCCTTGAATTTTCTTGCAGGACATATCCCGGGCCTGATGCCCGAACTCAGCCGCATGATCGGCTTTCTCGCGTTCCTGGTCTGGGCCGGGTCCTATCTGCCCCTGAAAGCCACGCGGTCCTATCTGAGCATTCTCGCCATAGTTGCCCTGTTGCTCTCATTTCCACTGCTCTTGTCCGAAACGACCTTTCTTTTCGGGATGAGCCTCTGCATCTTCGGCCTGAGCGTCCTTTGCCGGTCCGACCATCCAAAAGCGGACCTCTCCCTTTTTTTGCTCACCACCGTGTGCTACGCCACTTTTACGATGGCCTACAGTTTCAGCCCGCACCTGTGGCATCTGCTTCAGCGCCTTTCACTCGCCTTCTCCGCAGAGACGAGCGCCATGGTCGGGAACAAAATGACCCTCGGAGCCACCGCGATGGGGTTGCCCATCACCATTTCCGTGCTCTGCCACTGCGTCAGCCTCTTCTGCCTCTCCAGAGCGGGACACTTGCAGAGCGTCGAGTCTGAAAGCAGGCGCAAAGGAAAGAAGCGAAAAAAAAGAAGCCCAGAAAAAGAGGACCGGGAGAGAGAAAGGACTTCCTCCTTCCTCCTTCCTCCTTCCTCCTTCATCCTGACGCTAGTTGCCATCGTGGGAATGAATCTGATCTGGCTATGGCTCCAATCCCCTCTGGTTGCGGTGGCCCGTTTTTTCAACAAAGGCTGGAACCCCACCCCGCTTGACTTTCAGGTGGTCCTGCTGCTCCTGCTGATCATCCCCCTTTATCCGCTGATCCGGAAGGTGCGGTTCGTAGCACTGCCTCTTGAATTTCCCACCATTCACCTGAGACGCGCCGCGTCAGGCCTGTTTCTTGTTTTCCTCTCGCTTCTGATATTGATATGCCATCCCGAAGGGCATAATCCCCGCGGCGGCATTCTCTTTTGTGACAAAGGGGCCAACTGGGCCGTCCCTTTCTACGGAAAAACCTACGGCCAGCACAGTGCGGGCATGTTCGGGATCCTGCCGAACTATCTGAATCTGCGCGGCTATGAGACCAGTATTCACAAAGGGACCCTGAGAGGAAAAGATCTGAAAGGGGTGGGTGTCGTGGCGGTATTCAATCCCACAGCGCACTTCTCCGGGCCTGAAAAGCAACTGATCTATCAGTTCATTGAGGCAGGGGGTTCCCTTCTCATCGCGGGGGATCATACCGATGTGACTGGCGTCATGGGGCCGATCAATGACCTCCTGACCCCGTTTTCCATCAGTCTGAACTTTGACACCGCGTTGCCCATCTCCTCGGGATGGGTGCATAGCCTGGAAAAACGTCCCCACCCGATCACCAAGGGAATCAAGGCCGATTACGAGACCAGCATCTGGGTGGGTGCGTCCCTGAAGATTTCACCGCCAGCCCGACCGGTCATCGTGGGAAAGAGCGGATGGGCGGATATCGGGAACTATCTGAACAAAAAGCGTGCCTTTCTCGGGAATTACAAGCGAAGCAGCGACGAGCAGCTCGGGGATGTGGTGCTGGTTGCGGAATCGGTTCATGGAAAGGGAAAGGTGCTGGTATTCGGGGACACCTCCACGTTTCAGAACGGCGTCGTCACGAGCGGTTATCCCTTTCTTGAGCGGATATTCCACTGGCTGTCGAGCAGGGAGAATCAGAATTACCCGGGAGGGCAGTCGCTTCTCGCGTGTCTGCTATTGGTTGCCGCGGGATATCTGTTGACCAGCATTCCGGGCACCACGCTGCTTCTGCTCTCTCTGTTGGCCATGCACATCCCCCTGTGGGTGACGGGCCTCCAAGCCCCCCCAGTCGCAGAAGCGCCTGATGTCTCATCCAAATACGGAATTGCCTACATAGACATCTCACACAATGAACGCTTTTCACTTTTCGCATCCGCTGAGGAGAGTACATGGGGGATATCCCTGAACCTGATGCGAAACCGGCATATTCCCCTATTCATGAAAAACTTTTCAGAGCGGGCCCTTTCGGAAACGTCTCTGCTCTTTGTGATCGCGCCCACCCGAAAATTCTGTCGAAAGGAGATCCATGCGGTGAGACGATTCATGGAGAACGGTGGCAATGTGGTCTGGTCGGTGGGATGGGAGGAGGCCGAGGCGTCAAAATCCTTTCTTGAGGAATTCGCCTTCTCCATTGATGCCGTGCCCCTCGGCCCCGCGGAAGCCGACATCGGGCCCATAAAGGCGAAATTTCTTGAAGCGTGGCCCATAATCGGCGGAGACGAATCAAGACAGGTCATCGCGGAGAAATACGACTATCCCATGATCGTATATCAGCCAGTGGGCAAAGGCGGGCTTCTGATCATCGGAGATTCCGAGTTTCTGCACAGCAGGAACATCGAATCGTACAAGACTTATGATTTGAACAACATCCGATTTTTCAAGTATCTTTTGGATAAGCTTGAAACGTGAGGCGTGAGGCGTGAAACGTGAGGCGTGAAACGTGAGGCGTGAAACATGAGGCGTGAAACGTGAGACGTGAGGCGTGAAACGTGAAATGCAGTTCAAACATCACGCATCACAAATCACGCATCACAAATCACGCATCACAAATCACGCATCACAAATCACGCATCACAAATCAAGGTGACATATGGACATCACATTGGATTTTCTGGAGCAACAATGCGGGATCGTCATCCCACGGCTGGGGGATGCGACGTTGCGAGAGAAGTTGAAGCAGTTGGAAACGGACATTGCTGACATTTATCCCCCCTCGGGCGAAGCGCTGAGGCTCTGGCAGACCACCGATCTGAATCCCAGATTGCTGAGTCTGTGTGGGGAGTACAATGAAATCCAGTTGAAAGAGAACATCATCCTGCCAATATTGAATCTGGCAAAGCTTGGGACATCCCCTTTTGCAATGGCAAAATGTCCGGAATACCCGCTTTGCTATGAAGATGACCAGATCAAATTGGGGATCTGGTGTATGGCAAACCCCCTGCCAAGGTGACCGCATACTTGGATTTCCCCCTGATCTGCGTTCATGAATACAAGCGCACCAGCAATCCGGTCACCATCTCCCGAGCGTATGCCCAATTGTTGGGGGGAATGTGGATTATCCAGCGGCAAAACCATGCAAAGGGTCATGCATGCGCTGTTTACGGATTGATGGTGAAAGGCCAAGCTTGGCATTTTGCGGAACTGCACAGTTCCGAAAACGGCCAATGCCTTGCCCACCTTGATTTTGATGGATTTTCCATCGCTTCTGATCTCAATGTGATATTCAAGGCATTACGACATTACTTTCTTCAGGCCCAGCAGATATTGGAAGCTGTAAGTTCTAAGCTGTAAGTTCTAAGCTGTAAGTTCTAAGCTGTAAGTTGTAAGGCGATTTCCAAGAATGAACATACCAGTTTGCAGTTCCGCCTTCAGGCGGTGCGGCACCGCCGGAAGGCGGAACTGCAAA
>JAOZRQ010000041.1:6064-22362 GCA_029940115.1 Desulfobacterales bacterium | reverse complement strand
CGATGCTCGATGCTCGATGCTCGATGCTCGATGCTCGATGCTCGATGCTCGATGAATATACCACGCTTACTTTGGATTGGCAAATCCAAAATGCCTCTTTTCAAATTGGCCAACCCGAAACATTTGCAAGTTGTAAGGTCATTCTGGCAGGTGAGGATTTGCCAATCTGGATGGAGCGGGGCTCCAACACGCTCGTTTCGGGATGTCGGGGGGAAAAGGCTTGTCCCCGACGTTTTTTGTCGGGGATGTCAGGGACAGGTTCCGGCAGGAGCGGGGACAACATACCCCGCTCGTTTCAAATTGCCAAATCCGAAACATCTGCCGGATTTGGGCACGGAATTGGATAAAGTTATGCTAAGTATTTTTGACTGGTTGCGTAAGAGCTATTGCGGTGCCGAACTGTTGGCGACACTCGAATATGTGAACACGAATCCTGATCTTTTCCCGATGGAGGTCAGGCTCGGTCCGCCGCTCACCGCATTTTCCAAACCGTGTCAGCGGTGCTGGATATATCCGTGCATGATTTCGGATGAACCGGACCTGAAGAGAGATCAGACCCCGAAAAGTTCAAGGCGCAGGGTCTATGAGCCATCCCGCAACAGTTGTCAGAACTATTGCAGAACATGCCGTACGGTGCTGGAAAAGACCAAAACCTTGGGCAAGATATCCTATCAGTCCATTGTGGTCTGGGGATTTGTCAACCACATGCCGGATCACCTGCGAACCAGACAGGGATTTTATGCGGACAAGGTGATCAGTTTTTATGTCCATGACGAAAATCATTTCCTGATGGTCCTTGGCCGGCGGGAGTTGAAATTCTGGCTGCAAGAGCTTCTGATCTATCACGGAACCACTCTGAAAGGGCTGATTCAGGTCTTCCCCACCGTGGGTGACGGAAGCAGGGGAGCCATGGGGGAGATCATCGCCAGAGCCGCCCATCAGGAGGCCCGGTTTCCAATGGATATCCTGCGGATTCGGTTCTTTTCAAGCCCTTTCCAGATATTTTCGCCCCACACCCGGGACGAGGAGGGACTGCTCACCTTTGAGGTCACCGAATTTCTGAGGTTGCTGGAAATGGCGGAAATCTTCCGCTCGCTCCTGCGTCCTGAAGAACAGAAGGCGCTCCATGAGCTGATCAATCTGGACAACACCAGGGAAGAGCAGTTTTACTGGGGACGGTTCATGGGCCATCTGGGCCAGAAGGCCAAAGACATGCTGAACGCTTGGAAGATCAGGCAGTGGTCCCACAGCCAAGTCAAGTTGTTGTATGAGCTGGTGGACTATGTCTTTCATCATCATTAACTCGTGAGTCATAAGTATAGAAGGTGTTTTCAAACACCTTCATGAGCGGCCATCCCCTGAGATGATTGGACAGACCGGAGATGGCCATCTCCCGGAAACCCGCGCCATTGCGGGGTTCACAGGGGAGTTTTCAAACACCTTCTACTGGTAACTGACATGTTAGGCTACGATATCTATTTAAACCGCTATTTGTTCGTTTTCCGGGTGAACCGTTCCCTGGTCCGGTTTCCGAATCTGCCGGCTCCGGAGTTCTCCCTGATCTTGGGGGCGGCCATTACAGACCGCCTTCCCACCATGCAGGCCCGGCCTTGGCACAAGTCCCTCTCCTCATGGGACGAATATTTCGGGTGCGAGAAGGGCGGGTGGCACTCCCCTCCCCATTGGCCCCTAGTTCCACCCGGCCAAAAAAAGCAGCGCAAAAAAAAACAGACATCCCGAAACAAGGGAAATCGCCGGAAAAAGGGGCCTCCTATGGAAGTGCCGGAATCCCCATGGCCCATTGAAACGGTCTTCTTCTTTCACCCAAGCAAGCGGACATATGGACAGGATGAGCTCATCTTCTGGGAACTCAGGCTCATGGGGGAGAGTGCGGATCACGGCCTCTTCTTGGAGGTGATCCTGCCAGCCTTGGAAGAATTGGGATGCCGATCCGACTCCCGATGGCGATATGCCAACTGCCTCTGGGGCCGATTTGACATTGATTCTGTCTATATGGCTCGGGGCCTCCGATGGGAACCTGTGGTGAAAAACGGAAAGCTGGACCTCACCTATAAGGCCTCCGCCTCCCAATGGCGCAAGGGGTTGAAGTTTGACGGACGCAACCGGAAGACAGTTGCCAGCCTGCGCTGGATGACCCCTTTTGATTTTCGGAACAAGGAGGGACAGGATGAGGCCCCGACATTGAGACGCATTTTGGAGGGCTTCGCGGAGCGGGTCGCGCTACTGACCTTGGGAAAATATTATGACCTCAACAAATTCTGTGATCTTCTCGGCACAGAAGACCAATCCGCCTTGGTGGATGCACTTGAACTCGCGTCGCGCATCCCAATCGTGAGACACGATTTCAAACCTGTGGAGCCAGCCTGTCCCGGACGATGGACCGGCAACCAGAGCTTTTCCACGTCCATACCGGATTCACTCATTCCCTATATCGGGCTGGCCTCCATATTTCACACCGGTCGTCATACGCACTTTGGGTGCGGGACATTTGTGATTGACTGAGGGGCGAGCGGCAAGGGGTGAGCGGCGAGCGACATTCTCTTTCGACAACATGAACATGTCGTTTACGCCTATCAATGCTTCCAGAAACAAATGTTTACGCTTCGGAAATTCTTTTGACAGGCATTCAGCCTGCAATTCAAGCTCGTTGAACTTGACACCGAAATTAAGAAGAATGCTGTCAAAAACTCTTCTTCTGCTGGGAGACTTTGAAATGTTGATCCCTATGGTTTCCAAATTATTCACGGTGACACCGTCGTCAGAAAATAATATTCTGTCCCCATCGACTTTCATATAAACCTCTATCATATCATTAAACATGCAGGTAAATGGTGTGCTGATGAGGGACCATCCTGTTTCATGGTCATGCTTTGTCACTGTGTTGTCTTTAAGCCAGTTGTAATATGAATTCAAAAGTTTTTTAGTGTTCATGCAGATACCCCCTATCCCTATTTCCATAAACAAAATGCGTTGTCAAGACTTTTCATGTTCCACTTGAGGAGACTGGCGTCATGGTGAGGCCGATGTTTGCGGCGACTGGGCAATCTGTTGATATCATTGAACTGTGTACAGGACAAAAATTCGGGAATGGGCGAGAAACCCGGCTTTTTTCCAGACGGGCCGATTCTCCAACTGCAAGAAAAAGCCGGGTTTCCTTCCTCAAATCATTTTTTTGTCCTGTACACAGATCATTGAATTCGACCATCTTGATGCTTGATTCAAAAATTCCAGTATAATCAATGGGTTACAAAAAAGTGCAAAAGTATAGTAAGTAAGCATATAGGACCTGTGTACAGGCCAAGAAACCCGGCTTTTTTCTGAACGGCCGGCTTCTCTCCCGACAGAAAAAAAGCCGGGTTTCTTTGCTCGCTCATTTTTTTGTCCTGTACAAAGATATAGGACAATATTTTTCATCCTTTTTCTTAGGCAAGCCAAACTTTTTTCTTGACACCTAACTTTCAAGGCTTATAGTATTTGTCAGATTGAGTTGCGTAAAGAAACCCGGCTTTTTCCCGAACGGGCCGATTCTTCTGCAAGAAAAAGTCGGGTTTTTTTCCCATGAACAGATCAAAGGAGGTTTTATCATGAGGCGATTGATCATGCGACAGATGACAGACAATCAGTCTGGGACCATATCAGCCATAAAGGTGAGTGGGGAACTCGGCCGGCGCATCCGGGACATGGGACTTGTTCCCGGAACTGAGGTCATGATTCAAGGACGCGCACCGCTGTATGATCCGGTGGCGCTGAGACTCAAGGGCTTCACGCTGACATTGAGAAACAATGAGGCAGAACATATCGAAGTGGAGGTATGACAAAATGGAAGCAACTGTCGCTTTGGGCGGAAACCCAAACTCCGGCAAGACCACGCTTTTCAACGCGCTGACCGGCGCGCGTCAGCATGTGGGGAATTATCCCGGGGTCACCGTGGAAAAAAAGGAGGGAACCTATGCCCACAACGGATGCAAGATGCACATTGTTGACCTTCCCGGAACCTACTCGCTCACCGCATATTCCGTGGAAGAGAGGGTGGCCAGGGATTTCCTGGTCATGGAGAAACCGGAAGTGGTCATTGACATCGTGGACGCGTCCAATCTGGAGCGGAATCTTTACCTGACCGTGCAACTGCTTGAGATGGGCATTCCCACCTGCATCGCGCTGAACATGATGGATGTGGCCAAGTCCAGGGGACTGGAGATTGATGTGGAAAAGCTGTCCGCGCTTCTCAGCGTCCCTGTCGCGCCGATCATCGCCAGGACCGGCCAAGGAAAGCGGGAACTCATGGACAAGGCCGCCAGGGTCGCCGAAAAAAAGGGAGAGACGACTCCGCTGGTCGTCTCCTACGGTTCTGACTTGGACCAGGCGATTCTTCAGATGCAGAGAGAGATTGAGGAGAGGCGTTTTCTGACAGACATCCATCCCTCGCGCTGGATCGCCATCAAATATCTGGAAAAGGATGAACAGATCCTTGCAAAGGGACGGGAAACCAATCTGTCATTGGCCACATGGCTGGAAAGGACGGTGGAAAAAGTGTCCGTTCATTTGCAGCAGACCTTGGACACCTATCCCGAGGCGATGATCGCGGATTATCGTTATGGCCATATCCGCTCTGTGCTGAAGCAGGACGTCATCCGCGAGACATATGACAAGGACAGGGTGCAAACCTCGGATAAGATTGACAAGGTTCTGACCAACCGGTTTCTGGGTCCCATCATCATGTTGCTGGTTCTGATGGGGCTTTATCAGTTCACCTTCACTTACAGCGAGATCCCGCTCGGCTGGTTCGAGGCTTTTTTCGGATGGCTGGGGGATGCCGCGTCCGCAATCCTGCCGGACGGTCTTCTCAAATCCCTCATTGTCTCGGGAATCATTGACGGCGTCGGCGGGGTTCTCGGTTTTGTGCCGCTGATCATGTTCATGTTCCTCGGCATCGCGCTACTGGAGGATTCCGGCTATCTGGCCCGGGTCGCGTTCATGCTGGACAGAGTGTTCATGATATTCGGACTTCACGGCAGTTCCGTGATGGCGTACATCGTGTCTGGCGGCATTGCCGGAGGATGCGCGGTTCCCGGTGTCATGGCCGCCCGGACCCTGAGATCGCCCCGTGAACGACTGGCCACATTGCTGACCGCGCCCTTTATGAACTGCGGCGCGAAACTGCCCGTGTTCGCGTTGCTGATCGCGGCGTTCTTTGCGGAAAACGAGGCCCTGATGATGTTCATCCTCACGCTCGTCGCCTGGAGCGGCGCGCTGATCGTGGCGAAACTCCTGAGACTCACGATCATCAGAGGCGAGGCCACACCCTTTGTCATGGAGCTTCCGCCGTATCGTCTGCCCACCTTCAGGGGATTGATGATTCACACGTGGGAGAGAACTTGGCATTACATCAAAAAGGCGGGAACGGTGATACTCGGAATTTCCGTGATTCTGTGGGCATTGATGACCTTTCCCGGTCTGCCCGACTCGGAAGTGCAGCACTTCGAAAGCGAGCGGGATCTCGTGGAAGCGGCTGCCTCACCCGCTGTGATTCAGGAACCCGAATCCGCGGACAAAGAAGCAGAACTCTCTGCTGACGCCTCAGCATTGAAGGAGAAGCTTGCGGCCATTAATACCGAAGAAGCGGAGACCGCGTTGAGACATTCCATCGCGGGCCGCATCGGAACCGCGCTGGAAAGCGTCTCTTATCTCGCCGGCTTTGACTGGCGAACCAACATCGCCTTGGTCGGCGGATTCGCAGCCAAAGAGGTGGTGGTCTCCACACTCGGAACCGCATATTCCCTAGGAGAGGTTGACCCCGAGGAGAACGAATCGCTCGCCCAGCGACTGGCCAGTTCCCCAAACTGGAATCCGCAGAAGGCGATCAGCCTCATCATCTTCACCATTTTTTACGCACCATGTCTTGTCACGGTGGTGTGCATCGCCAAGGAAGCCGGATCGTGGAAATGGGGAGCCTTTTCCATGACATTCAACACTGCCTTGGCGTTCGGGCTGTCTGTGCTGGCATATCAGATCGGCTCACTGATTTAGAGGCAAAGAAACCCGGTTACTGCGAGGAGGAAAAGATGCTGGAAAAAATCATTGTCTTTCTCATCGTGCTTGCGGCGACGATATATTCGGCCCGGCACATATGGATAGCTTATTACACAGGCATGGAGGATGAAGGTTGCGGTTGCGGATGTTCCTCGTGTGACAGGGGGGCTTCGTGTGATGGCTCCGAAAGAAATCTGGTTTCTCTGAAAAAAAATGATCACACCTGTTGACATCTCCCGTGATTTCTGTCAAACTTGCCAAATCATGAAAACAGAGAAACTCCGATTCAGACTGTGGATGGTCATATTTTTGCTGATCCTGACGGCAATCTTTCCACGGGTCCTCCTCTCCCATCCCCATGTGTTCATCGTCACCCGGCTTGAGGCCGTGTTTGACGACAAAGGGCTGGCTGGCGTCCGGGTGAGATGGGGATTTGATGACATGTTCAGCAGCATGATCGCGGGAGATTATGACCGAAACAAAAACGGCCAGCTGGAAGAGACCGAGATCGCTCTCATCAAGAAGGAGGCATTCTCCTATCTGGCCAATCACGATTATTTCTGCTTTGTGAAAATCAGCGACAAGCCTTTCAAGGTGAAATTCGTCCGTGAATTTTCGGCCGCGCTGAACAAAGGCAAGCTCTCCTATGAGTTCCTGATCCCCTGCCATGTCACGGCCATTGACACCTTCAAGGAATTCCGGATCGCGGTGTATGATCCCACCTATTACTCAGCGGTCTTCTTCGCCGAGAAGCGGACCGTGAGCATTGAAAACGGATCATCTTTTGAAACCGTCACTCAGATCGCGGAAAACAAGAAGGAGTCCTATTATTATGACATGATTCACCCTTGGGATCTGAGTCTGAAATTCCGGTTGAAAAAATGAGAAAACTGCTCATCCTCACGCTGATCATATGCTCGCTGTCAGGCGGGGTGATTCCGGCAGACGCTCAGAATCCGTTCACCTCAAAGACACCTCCCAAAAGAGAGGTGGCTCCTCCAAAACCGCCGCATCCGTTTCTGGCAAAAATTGCGTTCTGGCAGTATCAGCTGAACCAGAAGATGGCCGGGCTGGTCCGTGAGGCAAAGCAGACCGGGAGCCTGCGCCCGTTGCTCTCCCTAATGCTGATGGCGTTTGTTTACGGGATCCTGCACGCGGCCGGCCCTGGCCACGGAAAGGCGGTGGCCATGTCCTACCTGATCTCCCGTGGCGGAAAAATCGGCCCGGGCATCCTGTTCGGCAGTCTGATCGCCCTTTTCCACGGCATGTCCGCGATATGCTTGGTCTTGGTGTTGCATTACGTCCTTCAGAAGGGGGTGTCGGGATCGTTGGAGGCTGTCAGCCATAAGACAAAGCTTGTCAGCTACAGCCTCATCTCACTGATGGGAACGGCACTGTTCATCAGAAGCCTTCTCTCATGGCGTCGGGAAGAATGCCAGCCGGAAAGCCCCGGAGACGGCGAGGCAAAGCAGAGAGGCCCTCTCGCCGTGGCCCTGACGGTGGGAATGGTTCCGTGCCCGGGCGTGGTGTTGGTGATGCTCTTCTCCCTCTCCATGAACATGATCGGATTGGGGATTCTGCTCGGACTCTCCCTGAGCGCGGGAATGGCGATGACCATTTCCATGATAGTCGTTCTGGGGCTTGTCGGCAAATCGCTGATACTGAAAACAGTGGGACGCAGACAAGAACTGGCCAAGACCGTTGAACGCGTCTTGGAGACAGCAGCCGCCTTCATGGTGATATTGCTGGGACTGACATTCCTCAGCGTGACGATCTGACAATTTTTTTGTTGAAAGCTATACCATAGCTAGTATCTCATTTTTGACAAATGACAGGTTTTTGTATATTGATTTCAAATCATCCATTTTGGTGGAATCAAAATTTTGCGATATGAAATATCGATATTTGTCAATGTCCAATTTTTCCAAAATGGCAAAATGCCAATTTCCGCCTATAATATATGCGCCTTTCATAAATTTCCAACCATTCAATTCAACAGCACTTATAAGTTCCGCCAAAAGTTGTGGTCTCGGATTTCCATATTCCTCACCTCTTTTAAACTCCTGAATAAAAAAATAAGGCTTTTTGCTGTCCACCAACCCCTCGCACACTGCGAAATCTGCTGTGCCACTTAATATGAATCTGCTCGTTTTGTAGGTCATCTGCAATTCATAAAAAGCCCTGACTTTCTTTTCATAAGATTTGAACCTTATTTTATTCAGAATCGGAACTATGAAATTGACTTTCAAATCTTCCTCGCCATAACTTTCGATCAGAGATTTGTTGTCTTCTATCAGATCTTTCAAAAACACTTCTGTTGAGTTGTCTATTTCAATTTTGTTGTTCAGCCATTCATCGAAAATGATATCATCCAAACTCCTTTCAATATCAAACAACTTTTTCAAATCAGCATCTCTGATCTTACTATACTGGTAAGTGGGGATCTGATTTTCATCTTTATTCTCCAACATACTGACTTTTCTCTTTAATTCATCTATTTCCTTTAACAGTTTTGATTCAATTTCACTATGCATAAAATATCCTCCTTTAAAATGCTGATTATAACGGATTTAGGGAGCCCGTGCCCCGTCGCGGGCACATTCGCATGTGTGTCCATGTCCGCACACACACCCACGGGCAATTTGCGGGCAGTCTCAGGGACATCCTTCATTTTGCATGGAAAATGGTTTGCACTTTCCGGATGGAAAAGTTTGCAGTTCCGCCTTCAGGCGGTGTCAGACCGCCGAGAGGCGGAACTGCAAACTTTTTGGTCTCAAAAAAACTGTAAACTGATGGATGAAGGATGCCGTCTCAGGCATGGGTTTCCCTGACCTGAATATTCCCTCCCATGTAAATCAATTATCTTTTACAATGTTCCAGTGATTGGTTTCTGCCGTCGTTTGCCTGTTGCCGTGGGTTTCAGGCGAGCAAACCCGGCTTCTCTGACAGCTCCAGCTTGTTGTGACTTCATCGCTAACAATTTTTAACGCGAAGCCGGGTTTTTTCGGGGATTTTTGGCGAAAAACTTTTGTCCGTTGTGAACTACTAAGGATGGTTTATAAGAAGGGCCTCAAATCCCGTCGTCCCAAAATCAATCTCTGGCTTCAAATCCAACGCAAGCTTTCAGGATGCCGGCTCAAGCGTGAGAGAGCTCAACAAAGGGAGTGCAGGAAGGGCGGTCTCATTGCCTTTCAACCTCCGCAATTTGAGACTCATTGCCTTTCAACCTCAATGACTGAGCAGCCCTTCTTGCGTTTCATTCCTTTTAATATCAAGGAAGACTTGAGATGTCAAAAAAAATGTCGCTTTCTCCCTCCAAACTTCGAGGGAACCTCAACTTGATGTCCATCCTCTGTCAACTACTAAGGATTGGGTTTAGTGAGGATGGGCCTCAAATCCCGTCGTCCCAAAATTGATCCCCGGCTTCAGCGCAGGCTTTCAGGGTGCCGGCTCAAGCGTGAGAGAGCTCAAGCAAGGGAGTGCAAGAAGGTATCGGGAAAAGAGGCCGAACCGAGCTGGAAGTCCCTCACGAAATCCTTTCCAAAGAATCATGAATCTGGGCATAAGTATGGGGAGACGCGACCAAAAGATGTTCGGTGTCTCTCTGCGCGTCCAAGTCCTGACCCACGATGAACTCGCTCCCATCCATCTTATACATCTTCCCCCCGGCCGCCTCGATGATGATCCACGCCGCGGCAATATCCTCATAAGACTCATTGGCAATGATCGCGGCCTCGGCCCGCCCCATGGCCACGTAACAGATATGCGCGGCCGTGCAACCGAGGTTCCGGATCTTGCCTGGAAATGTGGAATGATAATGCTGATGAAACCGTGAAAAGGTGAGGAGGAGGCTCTCGTTGCTGATATCCTCCTGAGGTGAGATGGATATCTCATCTTCTCCCCGAAATGCCTTGCTCCCTGCCTGGGCCGTGAAAAGGTCATCGGTGGCCGGCATATGAAACATCCCGAACACCGGCCAGAAATTGTCAAAGAGCGCCAGAGAGATCCCCCATATCGGTATCCCCGCCTGAAAGTTGGCCACCCCATCCAGCGGGTCATATATCCAGAGGTGTCGCTTTCCATCATGGGTGTAGTCTCCGTTCTCCTGATCGCCTGGAAACAGCTGATGTTCAGGAAAATTTGTCCGCAACTGTTCCCGAAACAATTCTGTCAGATGAAGTTCGGTTTCCGTGATCAGGTTTTCATCAAACTTGATCCGATGCTCACCTTTGCCGTAATATGAAAGTGCCTCCTCTCCTGATCGGCAAACCAATTCCGTTGCGAACTGAGTCAGATTCTCTATCCCATGATGTTTCAAAGCCATTGCTCCTCCTTCATTTAAGATGGTTGTCATAAGGCAGGCAAAGGGAACCCCTCTTTGGTCCTGCACACACAGAAACATGCCATTAAAGTTTCATGCTCATAAAATCAATTACACGAAAAATTGTTGTTTGACAACAAAAAAATTATCTTCACCATCTTTTGGACCTGGATGCCATTCCGGATGCCAAGCGAACGACAGTGACGCGAACAAGGTGAGGCCTCTCAATCAGGGATGTGCAATGACGACCAGCGCAGGGGATCGGTCGAGAACGCATTGCAGGGAGCGGTGGAGATTTTCCGGATCAAGTGCGGCAAAACTTTCGTCCAGGTCTGCTTTCTGAAGCAGTGCCCGGGCAATAAACACGCGGCTGCGTTCCCCGTGGGACAGTTGCCAGCCCCCTTCACCGACCATGCAGGATGATTTCCGCGTCGGATCTGGTGCGGAATTGGTGCGGGTCTTTCAGGAGCAGCCTGAGTGCCCGGTGATTGTAGATTTCGCCGTTGACCATCAGCATCAGGGAACGGTCTTCGTTGAACAGGGGTTGCCTGCCGCCTTCCACATCCACAATGGAAAGCCGGCGGAACACTGCACCCAGTGTATCATCCCGATATATCTGTTCATCATCAGGGCCGCGATATGCAATGCTTTCACCCATCGTATGCAGCACAGGCTCAATTTCGGGTCCGAGGGGAAGACCGTCGGTTTTGAGTATTCCCGTGAATCCGCACATATTGAATTCTCCTTTTCTCCTCCTGCTTGGGTCACTGATTTATAATTTTCGGAGGTGCGCAAAGAGATCGGGGACCGGGGGTGTACATACCTTGCCGGTTTCAGCGTCTCTTTGCACTTTGTTTAATTTTTTATTCTGCTTTCATGGAACGCACCAACGAGAGGCCCGTAGGGTCGATATGTTTGTAGAATCACGGAACGCACCAACGAGAGGCCCGTAGGGCCGATATGTTTGTAGAATCGTGGAACGCACCAACCAGAGGCTCGTAGGCCAGATATGTTTGTAGCGACATGTTTGTAGTCATGGAACAGACCGATCCACGACGATTCACAACATATCGACCCTACGGGCCTCTGATCAGTGGTTTCCCCGATAGCTACAAACATGTCAGCCCTACGGGCCTGCATTCTCGTTGGCTTCGCAAAAGCCATTTCCAGACGGTCTGTATGGCGACCCGCTCCTTGAGATTGGTTTGTCGCAGACACCCCCGGGCCGCCGGTCCCGTGACCGGCAGGCTCCTGCTTCTGAGGCCGGGGCGGCTGCGGGTTGTAAACTCAGTTGCCGGACGGACGACGGTCGCTGGAACCACCACGGGATGCCCCCCGAAACGGTCTTCTTCAAGCCACACATGGGCAATCTGTCCCGGTTTGATGCGTTCCACCGCATGGGGAGGGAAATCCGCAACCAGCAATCGCCTTCTGAACCGTTGCACATGGGCGGCACCGCCTAGGGTGTTCCCTGTGAACCTTGCCCTCACCGATTCCTGACCAGTGATGTGGATGCTTCGGCTGGTCTCGTAAAGGGTCATCGGGGTCGTGAAAAACCACTTCCCCCATACGAGCGCCAAAATGATGGCACCCGCCATTGCCGCGATCCACATATAAAAAAACTCGGTTCGTCTTTCCAAAGTGGGAACTTAAGTGCCTGGCCAAAAGTTTTCCCATCAAGGAAAAACCGAATGATCAGGCATAAGAACAGTTTTTTTGTCCTGCACACAGAAAAATTTCAGATTGATAAAATCAATTCTGTGTACAGGACAAAAAATGCTGATGTGCTGATATCACTGAATTGGGCATTTCAGATGAAAGCATCTGAACATCCGGCATTGAAGGCTTCCCAAAAAATTTGAGTTTTTTTGTCCTGTACACAGAAATCAATTACACGAAAAATGGTTGTTTAACAACAGAAATTGTTGTAAGATGGCAAAATATGTTGGGTTGGAAAAGTTTCAGCCATATCGCGCCCTATTCCGTGCCGGACACGGGCGCGGGACAAATCAAAAGACAGTATGAATAATGAGAGAAATCTGGAAGAAGGCTTACAAAAGACTGCTCAAGATCAGGGGGCATCCCCGGGAAATCGCCTTGGGCTTTGCGCTTGGCATTTTTGTCGGCATGTCCCCAAGCATTGGTTTTCAGATGGTGATAGCAGTTTTCTTTGCCGCACTTCTCAAGTGGAACAAGGTCTCCGCGGCGTTGGGCGTCTGGATATCCAATCCTTTGACAGCGCCCGTCATTTACAGCGTCACTTATCTTGTCGGCGCAAAGCTGATTGGTATCAGCAAAATAGAGGAACTCTCGGATGATCCCACGGCAATTGGTGCGATGCTGTCCAAAACCCCTGAAATTCTCTGGGCAATGATCATCGGCGGCATCATTCTGGGGCTCCCGCTTTCGGTTGGCGCCTACTATTTCTGTTATTCCTCTGTCCAGAAGTATCAGGAAGGCATCAGGCAGAAATTGGCGGACCAGAAGAAGAAATTGGCCCGTCAAAAGGAAAAGCTGGTCAAGAGAAGGGATGAAAGAAAAAAGAGAAAGAGAAAGAGAAAAAAATGACAGCAGGCAGGAATGGTGTATCCGAACCGAGCGTTGGGAAAGAAACCCGGCTTTTCTCGGTTTATTTCCCACAATGGGATGGGACACTCAAAACTGTCAGATCTACTCAAACTGAGAAATGAAACATTTTTTTGGACCGGTGCGGTTGAACTTCTCAACTTTCGGGTTTCAGCGGACGGCATTCTTGCCCGCTGACCGCACCTTGAAAACTTTTGAAAGGAGTCTGTCACATTGGCAAATCATAAGTCTGCATTAAAACGCGCACGGCAGAACACGGTCCGGCATATGCGAAATCAGTCTGTCAGGACGAGAGTCAAGTCTGCTGTAAAGGACGTGCGGCTCGCTGTGAATGAAAATTCTGGCAAAGCGACAGAAAAGCTTACCCAGGCAAAATCTGCGATTGACAAGGCAGCGAAAAAAGGCGTGATCCACAAGAGAGCGGCAGCGCGCAAAATATCCCGTCTTTCCCGACTGGTGAACACCCTTGCCGCCTGACGCGAAGAACAAAGAAACCCGGTTTCGGCCTTGATCTTCGTTTCGGCCAGCAACTACATCTTGCTCCCTCTGGAACCTGTCCCTGACGTCCCCGATCAAAGACGTCGGGGCAAGCTTTTCCCCGATGCTTTTCCCCGACGTCCCCGATAAAAAAACGTCGGAGACAAGCCTTTTATCAGGATATGTCGGGGACAAGTATCAGGGATTGCCAAATCCGCTGGCAAGTCTGGATTTGCCAATCCAATCCGGGCACCCAGATTCAGGAATGGAGATGATGAGATTTTCAATCATGCTGAAACTGGTGATCATTTTTCTCGCCGTGATTATCATTCCGGTGGGGGTGATCACCTTTGTGAGCATGTGGATTAACAGGAGAAAGCCGAAAGGGAGCGGGAGGCGGCCGAGGCGGCCACCAAAAAGCTGACCGACAGCATCCGGTACGCGCAGCTGATCCAGAGCTCCCTGTTGCCGAACCCGGAAAACATGAGGGTGGTTCTTCGAGAGAGCTGTTTCATATGGATGCCGAGGGACATTGTCGGCGGCGATTTCATATTCACGAACTGGTCTGAGCAGGGTTATGTCATTGCCGTCATTGACTGCACCGGCCACGGGGTTCCGGGCGCGTTCATGACCATCATCGCTTGTTTCGGCTTGAGGAAGATCATCAGGGATGAGGGTTGGCACGATCCTTCACGGATTCTGAGGCGTCTCAGTTTTCTCGTCAAGACAGCCCTTCACCAAGACACCGACTACGCGCTTTCGGATGACGGCTTGGACGCGGCCATCAGTTTTGTCAATTTCGATGAGGCCACCCTCACCTTTGCCGGCGCGAAGCTGCCGTTGATTTATGCCTACAACAATGAGATCATCACCATCAAAGGGGATAGGAAGAGCGTGGGGTACAAGAGGTCGGATATCAATTTTGAGTATGCGAATCATACGATCAACATCCGGAAAGGGATGTCCTTTTACATGTTCAGCGACGGATTCACGGATCAGCTCGGAGAAAAAAACGACCGCCGCTTCGGCACCCGCCGTTTGAAGAATCTGCTGAGGGAAATTTCAGACAAGCCCTTTGAAAAACAGGAGGAGATACTGATCCGATCCTTTGAGCATTACAAGGGGAAAAATGAGAGACAGGATGATGTCACCATGGTCGGGTTCGGATTTCGGTGATGCATCCTTCATCCATCAGTTTACAGGTTTTTTTGAGGTCAAAAAGTTCGCAGTTCCGCCTTCAGGCTTCTGTTTCGGTACTGATCAGCTTTTCCGCCATCCGTGCATTTTCATTCAAAAACGGCTTGAATTCTCTCCTTTCTCGGTGGACAAAACAGGGCCTGCAACAGAAAGGAGAGGCCCGCCACCGGCATGAGGCAGAGATGCCTGATATCCATATGTTCGATGGATGCCATGCTGGCCCCTCTCCCGAAATCCACCTGTGCAATGTCCTTTCCCCAGATGGCCCCCATTCTCGGCACGTCGTGAGATGTCAGCAACACCTCCCATGGCTGGTTCTTCAGAAATTTCATCAGCCTGTATTTTTGGGACCAGGAGATCCTCCCGTTTTTCAGTCGGGTGTAGGCGATTCGATCATCCTTGTCACAAAGCGTCTTCCATTTGTGTTCGTCTTTTTTGGGTAGGATCGCCGACACCTTCATATTCGGATATCTTCCCATCAGATGTCGGACAAACCGTTTCCCGGTCTCCGCGGTCATCGAATCAGGGATGAATACGCAGACGCTCCTGTCTTTGCAGGAAAGATGGGTTTCAATTCTCTCAAAAGGCATGAAGAAGTCTTTTTTTCCATAATGATCAGCAAAGAAATCCCTCATGCCTCTCAAAAAAGCGTGTGAGAGGGCTGTCTCATATGCGAGGCAGGTATGCAGGGCGATTCCTGTGATCTGGGTGACCATCCGGGCCAGAAGCATACGTCTTCTGAATCCGGTGCAATAATTGTTGTAGAACCAGAGCGAATTGCGCGTTCTGTAATAATTTCGCCAGATCGCGCTGCTGTCCGCGACCCTTCCCGCCCAACTCGGATGATAGACAACGGATCCATTGGATGCCAGAACCTTGTGTCCGGCCGCATTGAATCGGGCCCCCCATTCCATGTCATCCCAGTAGATGAAGAATTTTTCATGCCACAGCCCCATCTCTCTCACAAGGCGGGTTCGGGCCAGCAGGGAACAGGCCGCGACGTAATCCACCTCAAAGACGGCCTCATGATCTCGGAGTTCCTCCTGGGGCGGTTCGTTCCTGTGGACATGTCCGGATCTGTAATCAATGAACGCACCGACTTCGATCATCTCATGGGGGTTGTCCATATCCATGATTTTGGAACCGCAGATGCCAGCCCGAGGGTGCTTTTCCATGACCGCGACGAGTGCTTTCAAAGCGTTGCTGTCGAGCAGGACATCGTTGTCAAGGAGCCACAGATAATCGGCATCGGGCCTGTTCTCCAAGGCCCATCGCATCCCTGCGTTAAATCCGCCGGCACCGCCCCGGTTTTCCCGATTCTTGATCAGTGTCACGCGGGGATGGGTCTTCTCTATTGCCTGAACCGTGCCATCTGTTGAGTGATTGTCCACCACCGCGATGGAGAGGTGCTGTTTCGGATAGTCCATCTCCTGCAAGTTTTCCAGCAGGCGCATGACATCTCTTTTCTTGTTCCACGTCACAATGATTGCTTGGACATTGGGCATTTGTTCGATTCCTAATGTAAATTGAATATTGAAGAAACCCGGCTTTTTCTTGCAGTCGGAAAGTCGGCCGTTTGCGAAAAAGCCGGGTTTCTCGGCCATTTGAGGAAAGAAACCCGGCTTTTTCTTGCAGTCGGAAAGTCGGCCGTTTGCGAAAAAGCCGG
>JAOZRQ010000041.1:0-5964 GCA_029940115.1 Desulfobacterales bacterium | reverse complement strand
GTTTCTCGGCCATTTGAGGAAGGAAACCCGGCTTTTTCTTGCAGTCGGAAAGTCGGCCGTTTGAGGAAAAGCCGGGTTTCTCGGCCATTCCCGATCATTCCCGATTTTTTTGTCCTGCATAGATATTGGATATTGCTCAAATTTTCATCTTACCATTAAAAATCAAATTTGACAAACGAAAACTTGATTGGCAAATCCGGTGGGTCAAATTCAAACCAAGAAGTGGGGAGCGAACAGCGGTGGAAGCGAATTGAGCGGCAGGAACGAACCGAGCCGCGGGTCGAACTGAGGGCGAAAAGTTGCTCGCGGCTAGGTAAATTCGGCCGTTTGGTTCGGATTTGCCAATCCGAACCGAGCAGTGGATAGGTAAATTCGGCCGTTTGGTTCGGATTTGTCAATCCGAACCGAGCAGTGGAGGAAATCAACCCGTGTGAGCGACCCGGAGCGGTGGAAGCGAATTGAGCGGCGGGAACGAACCGAGCCGCGGGTCGAACTGAGGGCGAAAAGTTGCCAGAGCCTGCTCGCTGCTGGATAAATTCGGCCGTTTGGTTCGGATTTGCCAATCCGAACCGAGCAACGGGAGCAAACCGTGCGGCAGGATTGAACGGCGGGAAGTTGCCATATTCTGCTCTCACCCAAATTGAGCGATTCTTTGGCCTGAACATGATTCCTTCCCTGCGATTCCAAGGGTTCGGCGATTTTCGAGCTTTCACCCATTGGGTGAAATGGGCAAACCCTTCAATGTCAGAACATCAGCCAGTTTTGCTGACAGGAATCGCTCAATTTAGGTCTCAGTGGCTTGGCAAATCCGGCGGGCCATGGGGTTCGGATTTGTCAATCCGAACCGAGCAGTGGGAGCAAACCGTGCGGCAGGATTGAACGGCGGGAAGTTGCCATATCCTGCTCTCAGTGGCTTGGCAAATCCGGCGGGCCATGGGTTCGGATTTGTCAATCCGAATCGGGCAACGGGCAGTGGAGCGAATTGAGCAACTACAAACTCCTCAGCTTGAAAAAGTAAACCATGGGTGAAGGATGCCGGTATTATGAATTTCAAAATAAATTCATTGAAGCATAAACAACAAGTGTGCTATAGTTCAAATTTTTGAACAGTTTCAAAATTGAGCATTCAGAATCAAGCATCTATAATCAGGCATCCAGAACCTAGGAGTATCAATGATGGTCAAAGAAATCGAATTCTCCACGGCTGACATTATCGCCACCTTGCTTAATGCCTTGGCATATGTGATCAGCCCCATCCTGTTCATCTGGTCGGTGAACACACTCTTTGCCTGCAATATTGACATGACATTCAAAGCGTGGCTTGCCGGCCTTGTCCTGATCATGCTTGTCAGATTTCATCTGAGAAGCCCGACCAGTTCTTATGAAGGATACAGTGATGAAGAATATGATTACGACCCCTATTACGATGATGACGATGATGAATATGAAGATGATGACGAATATGAAACCCCTGAGGAGCGGAAGGAGCGACTGAAAGCCAAGCTGATTGTCTGTCAGGACCCTAAAGACAAGAAAAAGCAGGATAAGACATGATTCCCTGCCCGTTCTCCTGTTCCCCTGCCGTGCCCGTGCACGGGAACATGCACGGGAACGGGCACGGCAGGGGCAGGGCAAGGAGCAAGGTATGAACCTTCAGACGGATGACCTTTTGCAACCGCTTTTGGAGAGCGATCCGCTGTTGAGGCAGTATGAGGAGAGGCTCAGACGGCGAATGGAACGCTCGCGGGACATGGAGCGGCGACTCACCCAAGGGAAGATGAACTTGGCCGATTTTGCTTCGGGCCACGAATATTTCGGCCTGCATCTGCGAGGGAATGAATGGGTCCTCCGGGAATGGGCCCCGAATGCCAAGAGCCTGTGCATGCTGGGGGACATGACCGACTGGAAGCAGAAGATGAAGTTCTCTCTGAAGCGCATCAGCGAGGATGGGGTGTGGGAGATCCGCGTCCCCTTCTCAGCCATGTCCCACGGGGACCATTACAAGCTTCATCTCCGCTGGCATGGGGGAGAAGGGGAACGCATTCCCGCTTATGCCAGGCGTGTGGTTCAGGATCCCGAAACCCAGCTTTTCAGTGCGCAGGTCTGGTCTCCCCCTGATCCCTATAGATGGAAAGTCGAAAGTCGAAACCTTGTCCCCGACATCTTTCATCGGGGATCGAAACTCGAAACTGAAAAAGGCCCATCCACCCTGTTCATCTATGAGGCCCATGTGGGCATGGCGCAGGAGGAGGGGAAAGTCGGCTCCTATCAGGAATTCACCCAGCGGATCCTCCCAAGGATCAAGACGGCCGGCTATGACACGATCCAACTGATGGCTGTCCAAGAACATCCCTATTATGCCTCCTTTGGGTATCATGTGGCCAACTTTTTTGCCGCGTCCTCACGATTCGGAACGCCGGACGATCTCAAGGAGCTGATTGACACCGCCCACCTGTTCGGTCTCAGAGTCATCATGGATATCGTGCATTCCCACGCGGTGGTGAATGAGGCCGAGGGCCTGAGCCGATTCGATGGCACCCCGTATCAGTATTTTCATGCCGGGGAGCGCGGGTTTCACCGGGCATGGGATTCGAGATGCTTTGATTACAGCAAGGTGCAGGTGCTTCATTTCCTTCTTTCCAACTGCCGGTTCTGGCTTGATGAATACCGGTTTGACGGGTTCCGTTTTGACGGCATCACCAGCATGCTCTATCGCCACCATGGACTGGGAACAGACTTCAGATTCTATGACCAGTATTTTGATGATGCTGTGGATGAGGATGCCCTCACCTATCTGACCCTTGCCAACCAGCTGATCCATGAGATCCGTCCGAATGCGGTCAGCATTGCCGAGGACATCAGCGGCATGCCGGGTCTGGCATTTCCGATTTCCGGCGGAGGCATCGGCTTTGATTGCCGGTTTGCCATGGGCGTTCCTGACCTCTGGAGCCGGTTGCTTAAAGAAACGCCGGATGAACACTGGCATATGGGGCATATCTGGAAAGAACTGACCAACCAGAGAAGGGATGAGAGGACCATCAGCTATGCCGAATCCCATGATCAAGCCATTGTGGGAGACCAGACGATCATCACCCGGCTCATTGATGCGGACCTGTACCACCATATGCGCGTCGGTGATCAGAGCCTGACCGTCAACCGGGGAATTGCCCTGCACACGCTCATCCGCCTCATCACCTTGGCCACGGCGGGTCACGGGTATCTCAATTTCATGGGAAATGAATTTGGCCATCCGGAATGGATTGACTTCCCCCGGGAAGGGAACCACTGGTCCTTTCACTACGCCCGCCGACAGTGGCACCTTGCCGATGATCCGAACTTGGCATATCACGCGCTCGGCCGCTTTGACCATGACATGCTTGAATTGGCGAAACAGCACAGGCTTCTGGAATCTTCGGCCCCCCGTCTGCTGCATGTGCATGATGAGCATAAGGTGATCATATTCGAGCGGGCGTCCCTGATCTTCGCATTCAGCTTTCACCCGTCCTGCTCCCATGCCGATTATCGTTTTGAAGCGCGGCCAGGAAAATACCGGATGATCTTCACCAGCGACGCTCCAGCATACGGTGGGAACCGCCGCTTGATCTTGAATCAGGAACATGTCACGCTTCCGGAACCCTCACAGAACCCAGAGCGTCACCTCCTCAGCCTCTATCTGCCCACACGCACCGCGCTGGTTCTTGAAGGGCGAGCGGCGAGCGGTTGATGGCCGATGGCCCACAGCCCACAGCCCATAGCCCACAGCCCATAGCCCACAGCCCACAGCCCATGAACATCAGATCACAACTCGTCATTTACAACAAAGAGAATCGTCTGTCTCGCCGCCTGCTGCTGTATGTGGTGATGTGCAGCGCGTGCTTCACCATGCTGACCACCGCGTTCCAATTGTATCTGGAATACAGCAGGGACATGGCCACCATACAGGAGAACATCCGTTTCATCCAAGACAGCTATGTGAAACCGGTCACGACCAGCGCGTTCAAGATGAATGAGGAACAGGTGAAACTTCAGTTGCAGGGCGCGTTGAAGCTTCGGGACATCGTTTACTTGGAGGTGTCCGAATTGGAGGCGGACGGGAAATCTGTCTCATGGCTTTTTGAAGGTGATCCGGAGATGGAGAGGGATATTCTGGCCGAGTTCCCCCTGATATATGACAATGCCTTCGGAAACGTCTTCCATTTCGGCACACTGCATGTGGGCGCCAGTTTGAAAAGCCTGTATCAGCGGCTCCAGGAAAAGGTTCTGATCATCCTCGCATCAAATGCGGTCAAGACATTTCTTGCCTCACTCTGCATCCTGATCATCATGCAACTGGCGGTGAGCCGCCACCTGTGTGACATGGCCGATTATGCCCGCCACCTGAACGTGGATGAGTTGGAGCATGAACTGCATCTGCGGCGGGAAATATCTGAGCCGGATGAGTTGGAGCAGGTGGTCCGGGCGATCAACGAGATGCGAATCCGAATGAAAAGGGACATCACTGAGCGGAAAGAGGCTCAGAGAGCCCTCCGAAAAGCGCATGACGAGCTGGAGATGAAAGTGGTCCAGCGAACGGTCGAACTGGTGAGGGTGAATGAACAGTTGAAAGCGGAAATAGAAGAACGGAAGCGAATCGAGGAATCCCTGAGAGACAGTGAGGCCCGGCTGAATGAGGCCCAGGAGATTGCACAGATCGGGAGTTATGAAACCAATTTCACCACCAGTGAAGCCTATTGGTCAGACGAGATGTATCATCTCCTAGGGTATGAACCAGGAGAGGTCTCCCCCTCATATGAATTGTTCAGAGACCATATTCATCCGGATGTCCGTGATGAGATTGAAAAAGAGATACAAGCGGCATATGAGACGGCGACGCCTTACCATCTGAAATTCCGCTATGTCCGCAAAGATGGGGAAGCCCGAATCGCAAATGACATCGGCAAGGTCATCAGGGATGACTCATCCACAATAGCTGTCGGCACCTTCCGGGACATCACCACTCAGGTGGGAACAGAAGCGGAATTGCAGGAGAAACAGGCGCAGATTGCCCACGCGGGCCGTCTCTCCTCCCTCGGTGAAATGGCCACCGGCATCGCCCACGAGCTGAATCAGCCGCTCTCCATCATCCGTCTCGACGCGGAAGGGATGAAGTTTGCATTGAGAAGAGAGGGGGGTATCGGGCATCCGCTTGAAAATGATCTGAATTCGGTCATGGCCAATGTGGACCGCGCGGCGAACATCATTGACCACATGCGGGAATTTGCCAGAATACGGATCGGGTATTCGGAGGAGATCAATCTCAGGGAGCCGATTGAGAACAGCCTGACTTTTTTCAGGCAACAGTTCCGCCACCATGAGATAAGCCTTGAAACCGATTGTGAGGAAGCACTCCCGAACGTGTTCCTCGATTCCCAGCGATTCGAACAAGTGGTGGTGAACTTTCTCTCCAATGCGCGCTATGCGGTGGACCGGCGAAAGGAGGAGGAGACCGGAGCGTATCAGAAAAAAGTCTGGTTGCGGCTGTTTCACGACAAAAAGGCGCACACGGTGGTCTTTGAGATAGCAGACAACGGCATCGGCATGACACCGGAGGAGAAGCATCGCTGCATGGAGCCCTTCTTCACCACAAAGGAAGTGGGGGAAGGCACGGGGCTGGGGCTCTCCATTGTTCGCGGCATCATCAGAGACTTCAAAGGCCGTTTGGAAGTCGAGAGTCAGAAGGGCGTGGGGACGACCATGCGGGTGAGCATCCCGACAAACGGATCCCTCAGTTTGTAGTTCCGCCGATAGAAGACGTCGAGGGCATGCTTTAGGCGGGTAAATATTCGGTAAACCCCGTGCTCGCTCCCGCCGGATTGCCAAATCCGGCGGGATGGCGCCTCGGACCTGTCAATGTTCGGCAAACCCCATGCCCGCTCCCGCCGGATTGCCAAATCCGGCGGGGATGGCGGTTCGGATTTGTCAATC
>JAOZRQ010000393.1 GCA_029940115.1 Desulfobacterales bacterium | reverse complement strand
TTCATTTGCGGGGAAGTTTAAGTATAAGTTCAAGTTCAAGTTCAAGTTCAAGTTCACGGGCTCCCCTAAATCCGTTATAATCAGAAAATGTTTAAGGAACAGAAACGGATGGCTAAGGAACATGTTCCGTCCAATATTGTTGTTGCCCCGAAGATAAGCGATTATCTGCCTGAGGCGATCCAGAAGACCGTAATTGATGTTGGGTTGAAGCATCCGGCAACCATCTATCCGATTGCCGTCGGAGCGAGTTGCGGCTTTGTGGGCTGGCTTTTCGGGCTCCCCATCCTTTACCTGGCCGCGCTTGCCGGCATCCTTTTCGGGCCAGGGTGGGCGATTTCCCAGATATTCTTCTTTCATGAGAAGATCGGGAACAAATATATCCGGCAGCTCAACGCAAGGCAGAAAGCATATGAACACTCTGTCAGAGAACTTCTGGAAAAGCGTCTTGAGGAATGCCATACGGTCAGAGGTGCTGAAGACCACGTTGCACAGGGAGTCATGCAGTTCAAGAGCATTCAGGAGAAGCTTGCCAATATCCGGGAACTCCTTGAACTCAAACTCCGCAGTGAGGAACTCACCTTTGGCAGATTTCTTGGCGCGGCTGAACAAGTCAGCCTCGGCGTGCTCGACAATCTGAAGGATATCGTCAGCATCCTGAAAAGCGCCGGTTCAATCGACACGGATCATATTCATGACCGCCTTGAGAGGCTGGGCAGGCACGGGCAACAAACCAATGATGACATAAGCCAGGCAGAATCGCTGAAAGAGAGGTTGCAACTACATGAAGCGCAACTGAGGAAGGTCAACAACCTCCTGACAAAAAACGAGGAGGCCATGACCGAGATGGGGAATATCTCAGCCGCAGTCGCTGGCTGGCAGACAGACGGCCGCTTTGCAGACACGGATTTCGAGTCAGCCATAGTTCGCCTCCAAGAATTGGCAGAACAGGCGCATGAGTACAATTAATTTGTTTCACTCGATTATCAAGTTTTTTGAGCAGGGGCGATGGGCGGGCAACGGCCGTGGGCCTCGGGGGGTGCCCGGGACGCCCATGGCCCATGGCCGGCCGGTCCCGCCGTCGGCCTCCCCGAAGGCCCCGGATGGGCGATGGCCCGCAACCGACGGCCCATCGCCCATGGCCCATAGCCCATCATCAAAAACTTGATTATCAAGTAGAAGGTGTTTGAAAACACCTTCTACACAGGCAACTGATGGCAAAAAAAATCAGGAATGCCGACTTTTCCCTTGCATTTGTTTTCAGAATCTGATATTAATCCGTCTCAAGTTGAGGGCAGACAATTTTTCAGAGGATTGCAAGGAACTTTAGACGGCAGGATCCGGATTCCAGGTGAAGGAAACATTGGGATTTGACTGCAAATCATTCAAGCCGTCGGATGCCAAAGAATTGGCGTCTGAACAAATGGCGCGTTATAAGGAACTTGATGAATTATCCGTCCTTGGTCTAGTTGTCTTTCTTGTTTCAAGATTAGGACACACATCGCAAACCCTTTAACCCATCACGGACAAAACATATGTCGGAGATACAAGAGCAGCTTACCCTGAACCCCGGGATGGCCGTTGAAATTTCCCAGCGGCGTCGCATGTGGGCGGCCTTTCGCCGAAACAAGACCGCCATGGTCGGCGGCATCATGGCCGTCATCATCGTGCTGGTGGCTATATTTGCGCCTCTGTTATCCCCTTATGACCCGCTGGAGCAAGATTCCCTGACGCGGCTGACCGGCAGCACGGCTGAAAACTGGCTGGGAACCGACGACTTCGGCCGTGACGTTCTCTCCCGGATTGTCTGGGGTAGTCGGGTATCCCTGGTTATCGGGTTCTTTTCCGTGCTGATGGGAATGATCGTGGGAACCGGCATGGGCATGGTGGCGGGATACTACGGAGGCAAAATCGAGACCATGATCATGCGGGCGGTGGATGTGCTCATGTGCTTTCCCGACCTGATCCTCGCCATTGCCGTGACGGCCGTCCTCGGAGCCAACTTGGCCAACCTGATCATCACCATCGCCATTGTGATGACCCCGCGGTTTGCCAGGCTCGCCCACGGTCAACTGCTCAAGATGAAAGAAAGCGAATACGTCGTCGCGGCCCAGGCCATCGGTGCCAAGGTGCCGCGGATCATTGTCCGCCACATCTTTCCCAATATTTTCGGAGACCTGCTGGTAGCCGGCACCCTGTGGGTGGGCGTGGCCATCCGATTGGAAGCCAATCTCGCGTTCATCGGGCTCGGGGTCCAGCCGCCCACGCCGACATGGGGAAACATGATCCGCGAAGGAGTGGATGTGCTCATCAATGCCCCCGGAATTTCCATATTTTCGGGCCTCAGCATCCTGATCACCATTCTGGCCTTCAATACATTGGGCGACGGCATCAGGGACATGATTGACCCGCGCCTGCGGGGAGAGTGAAAATGAAGACAGGGTTAAGGGTTAAGGGTTAAGGGTTAAGGGTTAAGGGTTAATCGTTAGTAAGTATTCGGTAAAACCCGTCGACCCCACGCTCGGTTCGGATTGACAAATCCGAACCCCATCCCGCCGGATTTGGCAATCCGGCGGGAGCGAGGACGGGGTTTACCGAATATTTACAATCGTTAAGGGTTAATCGTTAAGGGTTAAGGGTTAAGGTGAACGAGTAAACGGAGGGATAGGATTGAGTACACCACTGTTGACCGTCAAAAATCTGAAGACCTGTTTCTACACAGATGAAGGGATCTCCCGAGCCGTGGACGGCATGGATTTCAAGATCGACCGAGGCAGAACCTTGGGGGTGATCGGTGAGTCCGGGTGCGGAAAAAGCGTGTCCGCGCTGTCGGTGATGCAATTGATCCCACGCCCGCCTGGAAGGATCATCGAAGGCGAGGCATTGTTCAAGAACGAGAACCTCATGACCAAGACTGCGGATGAGATGCGGCGGATCCGCGGGAATGAGATAGCCATGATCTTTCAAGAACCCATGACCTCCCTCAATCCGGTTTTCACCATCGGCAACCAGATAAGTGAGTCCGTCATCCAGCATCAGAAACTGGAAAAGGATGATGCCCGTGAGAAAGCCATAGACAGTTTGAGACGCGTCGGCATTCCCTCTCCGCAACAACGCATTGACGAATATCCCCATCAGATGAGCGGCGGCATGCGACAGAGGGCCATGATCGCCATGGCACTGGCTTGTGAGCCGGACCTGCTTATTGCCGATGAACCGACTACGGCACTGGACGTGACCATCCAAGCCCAGATTTTGGAACTGATCAGGCGGATCAAAGACGAGTCGGGCATGTCGGTGATGATGATCACCCACGATTTGGGTGTGGTGGCCGAGGTGGCCGATGATGTTGTGGTGGCTTACGCGGGAAAGGCCGTGGAATATGCGGATGTGGTTACCATTTTCAAGGCGCCCAAACATCCTTACACCCAAGCCCTGTATGATTCCATACCCCGGCTCACCGACACACGCAAACGACGGTTGGAAGTGATTCATGGCATCGTGCCCAATCCCCTCGATTTTCCTTCCGGGTGCCGTTTCCATCCCCGGTGCAAATACGTCAAGGATTTCTGCAAAACAGAGGAACCGCCCCTTCAAACCGTGGGTGTCGGGCATCAGGTGCGGTGTTTCAAGCATGACGCAGAAAAGAAAAAAAAATTCCAATAGGACCAAGGCTTGTTATGAGTATATCAGAAGGCAATCTGCTGGAAGTTGTCGGGCTGAAAAAATACTTCCCCATCCAAGGCGGGATTTTTTCCAAGGTGGTGGGCCACGTCAAAGCGGTGGATGGGATCAGTGTCACCATGAAACCGGGGGAAATTCTGGGCCTTGTGGGCGAATCAGGATGCGGCAAGACAACCGTGGGTCGGGTGGTGTTGGGGTTGCTGCCCCCCACTGATGGACAAGTCCGATTTGAGGGGACGGATATCTTCACCATCGGAAAGGAGGCTCTGCGGAGGACCCGTCAGCACATGCAGATCATCTTCCAAGACCCCTATGCGTCTCTCAATCCCCGGATGATGGTTGCAAGCATCATTGGCGAGCCGTTGCGTATTCACTTCGGTATGGAGAGGGTAAGGCAGCGGGATCGGGTGGCCGAACTTCTGGTCACGGTGGGTCTGAGTCCGGATCATATGAACCGCTATCCCCATGAATTCAGCGGCGGACAGCGTCAACGCATCGGCATCGCCAGAGCTTTGTCGCTCAATCCCAAACTGATCATCTGTGACGAGGCCGTATCCGCCCTGGACGTGTCCATACAGGCCCAGGTCATCAATTTGCTGGAAGACCTTCAAGCCCAATTCGGTTTTGCCTACTTGTTTGTTGCCCATGATTTGAGCGTCATCAAACATATCTCCAGTCGTGTGGCGGTTATGTATCTTGGCAAAATCGTCGAGACCGCGGATACGGAGTCGCTCTACAATCGCCCCTTGCACCCTTACACCGAAGCTCTGTTGTCGGCAGTTCCCATCCCCGACCCCACACTGAAAAGAAAGCGCATCATCTTGGAAGGAGATGTGCCGAGCCCCATCGATCCCCCCTCCGGGTGCCATTTCAGGACTCGGTGCCGGTTTGCTCAGACTGCTTGTGCCGAGCAGGAGCCGCGGCTCATCAATATCCATCCCGGGCACGCCGCAGCATGCCATTTTGTTCAGCCGGTCAGCCACCCTGCTCCCGCGGGATTGCCAAATCCGGCGGGCGGCTTGGATTTGGCAATCCAGGCCGAGCAAGGTTGGTCCAAACGATGATCAAGGTCGAAGAACTCAACTCCGCATAATTGACACCTATGAATGAAACTATCCGAAATTGGCAGAACGGAGGACGAAATGAGCTTTCTTCCCGTCATGATGGAAAAACGGGCTCCGGCCGTGGCCTCCGACCTCGTCGCCGTGGGGACATTCCGCCCGTTCCCCGGCGGGACAGGCATGGCCGCAGACGTGCCGGCGACTCTCCGAGTCGTGGTCGCATCCCTCGGAACGGCACAGCCGCCCGCATGGAGCATGCGGGATGCCGTTCATGTCGTGGCCCCTTTTCAGGAGTGCGTCCTCGGAGAGGTTCTCCCTGCGGGGTTGTATTTATTTGGTCACAGGTCCTCAAAAAAGGAGAATTTTTATGAATGGAACAGAGACGCAGGGAAGCCAAGCGTTTATGCTTGCCGACCCTGCCGGCGTAAAACAGGAGCTCAAGCTTGTGGATCCGGGAGGCATTGCCCTTGATGGCAAACTGGATCCACAGCTTGAACAACAGGCTGATGAGTTCGTCCATGCCGCGCTGGCATTCGACCCGAATGATCCTGAGCAATTGGAATTGAGGGCTCGGAACGTCGCGGCTGCCGAAAGCCTCGGCACCAAGACCCAGCGCGACGCGGCCCAGAGGAGCGCCATGCTCAAAGAACCCATCAGGAAATTGGCCGCCAGAGGCGAAGACGGCGGAGAGGTGGCCAACTCCCTTGTCAGCCTGAAGAATCAGGTCGAAGAGCTGGATCCCGGCAAATTCGATTTCAAACCCGGGTGGTTTACCCGGACGCTTGGCTGGCTTCCGTTTGTGGGCACCCCTCTCAAGAACTACTTTACCCAGTTTGAATCGTCCCAGACGGTGATTGATGCCATCATACGCGCGTTGGATGAGGGGAAAAAAGTCCTCCAGAGAGACAACACCACCCTGACGCAGGACCAGAAAGTCTTCCGCGGGCTGACCCTGAAGCTTGAGAAGGCGATTCAGCTGGGCATGGTCATTGACCAGAAGCTCAGTTATACCCTTGAGCGGGAAATCATGCCGGATGATCCGCGGCACCGGTTCATTCAGGATGAACTTCTTTTCCCGATCCGCCAGCGCATCCAGGACATCCAGCAGCAACTGGCTGTGAGCCAGCAGGCCGTGCTGGCCATCGAGCTGATCATCCGCAACAACAAGGAACTCATCAAGGGGGTGGACAGGGGCATGAATGTCACGGTCAACGCCCTCAATGTTGCTGTGACCGTTTCTCTGGCCTTGGCCAACCAGAAGATCGTTCTTGACAAAATCGAAGCCGTTGCCCGAACCACGGATCGGCTTATCGCTCAGACAGCAAAGCAACTGAGGACCCAAGGGACTGAGATTCACAAGCAGGCCAGCAGAAGCCAACTCGACATGGAAACCCTGAAACAGGCATTTGCCGATATCAACGGGGCCTTGGATGACATTTCCACGTTCAGACAGAAGGCTTTGCCCCAAATGGCCGACAACATCCTTGAAATGGACAGCCTCATCAGGACCACAGAGGAATCCATCCAGAGGATGGAGACGGGCAACGAGGCGGCTCCGATTATCAACTTGGATATTGAGGATTAAGGGTTTAAGGGTTAAGGGTTAAGGGTTAAGGGTTTAAGGGTTAAGGGTTTAAGGGTTAAGGGTTAAGGAGTCACGCAAAAATAACTTCACATTCCTTGGGAGTTTATAAGCGATTCCCATACCATGAAACCGGAAAGAATGTGAAATTATTTTTGCGTGGACCCTAAGGGTTAAGGGTTAAGGGTTAAGGCAAAAAAATGATTGGGGAAAAGAAACCCGGCTTTTTCTTGCAGTTGGGAGGTCGGCCGTTTGGGAAAAAG
>JAOZRQ010000392.1 GCA_029940115.1 Desulfobacterales bacterium | reverse complement strand
GCGGCGGAATGAACCATGTGGGCGCCTTCGAGGTGCTGAGGGTGACCGGTGAGAACCGGGACGGCCTTGAACGGGCCGGCGCCGCCCTCATCTCCATGGATCAGACCTCCCTGCACAACGGCAGATGCATCGGAAATGTGCCGTGCATGCCGGGAATTCCGAGGGCGGTCACCCTGCTCGGCGGCGACAACGCATACGTCGCCACAACAGGGATCGGCATTCAGGGGATCAGCGTGACGGAGGACGCCGTGGCACGCCACAAGGCGGACTGGCCCTCCAATCTCAGGGAGCCGGCCCTGCACACCGGCTCCGGAACTCCCATGGCCGCGGAGACCATGGGAAATGTCATCCTCGCCGGGGACATCCGGAGGCTGTGGCTGCTGTCGCCGGACCTGACAAGGGAAAAATCCGTTGACATCCCCGCGAGGGCCATGCACGGAGTTCGGAACTTCGCCACCGACCGTGACGGCAACGGAAGGATTGAGACGCCGAATGAGAATGGCCAAGATGAACGGCCGGACATCGTGTTCGTCGCCGGGCAGGACAGGACGTTTCACGTCGTCGAGGTCGCGGATGACCCGTTTGCCGAGGATCCGGCCGCCGAGGATCCGAAGGTGGTCTCGAAGATCAGATTTGACACACATCTCAGGGACGTGCGGGTCAGCCCATATGAACGGTTGGCATATGTGAGCACGTTTGACGGCAACGTCCACATCGTTGACATTGCCGACCCGTTTGAGGGCACGACACTAATCGACAAGGACGGCGACGGGAAGGATGACCGCATCTTGGGAACGGTCTCCGGGCTGACCGGGGCGGGAAGTCTCGCCCTCGGCGAAGACTTTGGGTATATGGGTGACACGAGCAATGGGAAGGTTCATGCGTTTGCTCTTCGCAAACTACCAGTGACCATGTTTCCCAATCCGATGCCGACAACCGGAGTTCCCAGAGTCAGATTGGTCATGGAGGCAATTGAAGTCGGTGATGCAATTTCTGTCAAAATAGGTGGCAGTCATGTGGAAGATATCCGAACAGACGATTTTGACAACAAAACAATCTATTTCACTCCGAATGAGTCCCCGACAGGTGTCTTCGATCTGGAGGTCAATGATTTGACCATTCGTGACTTTGTGAAATACACTGAGGACAGGGAAGCAGGTCTGAAGGCTTTTTCGGAATCGGTGAAAGTCAGCATGGAGGAGCATGGCAGCCATTGTGATTTCCGGAAAGGCAATGGAAGTCTGTCACCTGACGAGGCCACAGACGAATTCATGGCGAGGATGGAGTCTGATGCCCAGGTCGCCATGCATTTGGTCAAGACATTTCTTCAGGGACACACACTCACAGATGCTGAGGTGGCAATTCTTGATGACATGAACGACGAAAGCATGACTCTCGGTTCCGGAATTCTTTTGGCCCTGAGTGACGGAGAGGTCGGAAGCCTCACAGTGGCAACGGCAAGAGGCAAGAGATCCGGTCCTGATTTTGGCAAAGCCGACTTTTTTGTGAAATCAAGGCAGTGGCTTGCGAACAACAAAAAACTGATATTTGAGGGGGAATACGGAGATGCAAAATTCGCCGTCATAAATGCCGATCAGTTTGATCTGACAACACAAGTCTATGACACTCCGGGAAAGACGATTGATGACGCGGTCAATGACAATCCAGAGGCGAAAATCATCATAAACGGATCCTTTTTCAACTACAAAGAGAAAGAGCCACATGTGACCATAGGACAAATCCTGAACAACGGCGGCATTCAGCCAACTTCGACAACCCCTTCCAGAGCAAGTTTCAGGGTTGCGGCCCTCAGATACTGGTTCGGGCAGATGGCGGACAACTCACCGGCAAGAAACAACGGGCAGGCCCTGTCGTATCTGATGGGCGATGGGCATCCGCCCATACCGTCAGCCTTTCCTTTGAAACCCGATGACTTGGAAGCCGCAATCGGCGGCCTTGCCTCTGCGATTCTTCCTGCCAGCGGAGGATCGATCAGAGTCACTGTGAGGATGGACACCGACTTGAAAGTTTACGACTCATATGTGATAGGGCCATTTTACGGATATGGGATGATCGGAGTTGACAGAGACACAGGAATGCTGATCATATTAAGCAAGAAAAACAGGGCGCGTGAAGATTTTTTCACGGTCAGGGACAAAGTGTTCGACTCCGGATGTGACCTTGCCATAGTCACTGACGGCGGTTCCTCAGTGGCATTGTGGGTTGACGGACAATTTAGAATAAGGGCAAGACGGCACAACAAACCTGATGCAAACAACACGGTCACAAGTTATTTTGTGTTCACACCGATTCCATAGGAGCGGACATGAGGCAATTTACGATAATTTTCTGCAGTTTCCTGTTGTTCCTGAGTTCCTGCTTCGAAACACAGGCGCAACAAAGTTCGGACGGGTTTTCCCGGAACCCGAACCTTGGGCAATATCTGAGTTTGCTGAGGTCCGGTGAGGAAGGTCTCAGAATTCTTTCCGAGGAGTATGTCGCCGGAACTGTCAGTTTTGAGATTTGGCTGCAACTTTCCTACGATGTGATGACCAGATTCGACTCGGAAGAAAAAACTCTTCAGCAGAACTTCGAGGATTATTTGCTGAGACGTGCCTTGGGAGATGAGGAATTCAAGGTTCGTCTGATCAGCAGATTTGAGGAATGGGGATTCGGAGATCGGCACCATTTTGATCATTTGTCCTCTTCCCAACTCATCGTGAGAAAATTTGGCTATCAGACACTCAAAACCAAGCACAAGGACATCCCACCGTTTCATCCGGGGGCGGATCAGAGAGTCAGGGCGATTCAGCTTGAAAAGATCAGATTGTTTTTGGGTCTCTGATTGCCCGCGAAGCTGATGCATGGAACTCGAACCTCGTCACCGACCGCACGACGGCAACGGGAAGGTCGGGACGCCGAACGAGAATGGCCAAGGCGAGCGGCCGGACATCGTGCTCGTGGCAGGCCAGGACCGAACCCTTCACGTCGTCGAGGTCGGCGAGGACCCGCTTGCCGAGGAGCCGAAAGCGGTCTCAAGGATCTGATTCGACACGTATCTGAGGGACGTGCGGGTCAGCCCATATGAACGGTTGGCTTATGTGAGCGCGTTTGACGGCAACGTCCACATCGTCGACATCGCCGACCCGTTTGAGGGCACGGACCTCATCGACGAGGACGGCGACGGGACGGACGACCGCATCCTGGGGAAGGTCTCCGGCCTGACCGGCGCGGGAAGCATCGCCCTCGGCAGGAACCACGGACATGTCGGGGACACCCTCGCCGGGAAGGTTCACACATTCACGCTTGGCAGGATACGATTCAGGATCACCGACCTTACCCTGACCGCCTTGGCGGACGAGGGGCTTCCCCAGGAGGTCATTGACAGGTTGGAGGAGTTGAGAGATGAGGAATACAGGGACGAGGACGAGTTTCTGGAGGATGTGGCGGAGGCGATGGGAGGGGGGCTGACCGACGAGGACGAGTCGCTGATCCTGAAATGCGCCGACGCCGACTACGCGGGCGAGGCCGACATGGTGTTCTGCCGGGAGCATGACGAGGACGATCCGGAGGCCAGGAGACGACGTGACGACAAGGACATCTTTGATTTTGGCGGCGATGTCTGCCACCGGAGGCTGCCATATTTCATTTCGGGAAGGACGTATCCGATCAAGATTGTCTTCCGAGGTGTTCCTCCCGACGCGATCCTGGAGAGCCTGTCCCTCGGGGCGAAGATGGCGGATGGGGACGTGGAGGCCGGGCTCAGCGGGGACGGGCACACCTTCGCAACCCATGTGGACATCGCAGTCGGATTGCGGATTGGGGAGGCGAACCTCGGCGACTACTGCTGGTTCAGGGGAACGGGTCCCGGCAGGCTGAGTGTCGACGGACATGTCACAATCAGGTCGGAGGGGGAAACCGACACGCTCCCCGTGAGCTTCGACATGCTCACGGTGACGGATGTGAGGATCGGTTCCGCCGACGCCAACTTCGCTCCCGGGGCCGAGGAGGCGGAACTCACATGTTCCATGAGGCCGGCGGGCGTCACGGTCGACTATGCCAAGATGGAGGTCTTCAAAAAGGGGGACGCCGTCAATCCCGTGTTCAGGGATGAGGGCATCCCGAGGACGGGGACGGACGTGACCCTCCGATGGGACGGCAGGGCAAACCTGGGCGATGACAACGGAAGACTGATGGGGCCCGAGGATTCGCCCTACACAGTGGCAGTGTATGTGGGACATGATCAAATGTCCAATTGCAGGGACACCAGGACCACGGAGGTGAGGGTCGAATCCCTCGAATTCATGAAGGTGGAGACCACGAAGGACGGTCAGCCGCTCGAACTCGACCTGGCCAAGGACCAGAGGGTGTACATGAACGACCCCGACAACAAGGTGCCGGTCTCCGTCCTCGTCAGCCTGATGAAAAAGGACGGCTCGGGCACAAGGACCGAGGTTCCGGTCCATGTCGGCCTCTCGTTCGCCGATCCGAACAACGACAACACGCCCAAGGGGGAATCCTTCCAATACCAGAGCAACCCTCCCAAGTTCCTCGGCAAAAAGGGCGACCCGGACGCGATCCACTGGGAGGATCATCCGGATGCCCACTCCGACAGTGCGGACGGCTACAGGCTGCTCTGTAGGGGGAGAACCATCACCGATCCGACGAATCCGCACATGGGAAGGACATGGGTGTGGTTCAAACCTTCGGGAGTCGGCGGCGACGACTTCAGGCTCACCGCGGAGGTGAGGCACAGCGACGGCTCGACCCTGATCTCGGAGAGCGGCGGGGTGCTGACGGTATGGCGTTCGGTGACATTTGACAACATTTACGAGATGCATGGGGAACCCATGTGTTTGGAATATGCGACCGAAAAATGGGTCCAACCCCTCTTTGACAAGGCCTTTGTGGATTACTCGGTCGGACCTGTGGTGGAAATGCCGCCGGACAAGAGTGTGAAATATGTTGGTCTGTGGAAAAACGACCCCCCCCATCAGCAGGACTGGCTGGCACTGCAGACCAAAAAGGCGTCGGTCAGCCACACAATCATGAGCGGCCCTTACAGAGGTGAGGTCGTGAACACGGAAGTCCCGACGGCTGCCGAGAAGGTCAATGCCGCATACGCAGGTGGGGACCAAGCTCTGATCAGGGCAAGGGAGGCCGCCCGCGAGTCGGTTGCAAAAAAGGCGCACGCGTGGGCCGAAAGAATTTATCTCGCCTATGGGGGTGCAACCGGTGAATGGAGGCAAAACGGCGGGGTGTCCGGCCACTCGATCGTGCTGTTTCATCATCTTCATCCGAAATTCACCGGCTCCTCTGAGCCGGAGGCGTTCACCCACGAATGGGAGGCTTTCGACTGGCTGCAGATCAGAGTGGCGGGATACGAGGTCAGACCCGACGGGCCTTGGGCATCTCATTCAGGAGAGGCTTGGGGAAAGTTCACCATGGTGAAAAAGGGGACGTCAAGCCTGAGATACACATTGACCCACGAAGTCGCACATGAGACGGAGAGAAGCTTCCACAGAGATGTGTTTGGCCCTGGCGATCACCCCATACATCTGGGAAAAAATCCGGGAGCCAAGAAGACAAACAAAATTTTGAGAGGGATAATTGTACCATGATGAAACATCTTTTGACGACATTGTGTTGGGTTGCAATCGGAGTTGATTGTTTCCTTTGTGCGGCATTGTATGCCCAGACAACTCCGGAGGATCACAGAATTGTCTCGGAACTTCGCAGGACCACTTATGTTTTCGGAGATCCCATACAGGTGACCGTCAGATATGAGAACAACGGAACGGCCGAGTGGAGACTGTGCAAGCCGGATGAGTCGATTTTGACGGAGATACATCTCGCAGGTGCCGGCAATCCGGAAAAATCCGGATGGCGCACCATGAATGAGCTGCAGGTGCATGTCATACCCGGAACCGGAAGGGAGATCCTCACCATTCCCGAGCCCCAAAACATTGTGATCAGGCTTGGGGAGGCATATTCGTTCACATCCGAAATGTTCCGTTGCATCTTCCCCGGCAGGTGGGTGCTATGGACGAAGGACATGTCGGAGGGAATCGGATCGAAAACTCTCAGTTTCCAAGTTGTTTTCACAAAGGAATCGGCTGGCATCCTGCTTGAGATGGCAAAGAACACAGAGGAGGAACCGTATGTGCGAAAGCAGTATGTGAAATATCTTCGGGAGATCAGGCCGACCATGCCGGAATTCGCATGGCCTCGCCACGACGACTCTCCGGAGGAGAAAAGCCGGAAGGAGGCGCTGATTCAGAGGCATCTCAGGGAATTCGAGGATTTCTGGAAAAGGGAAAGGGACTCCCCGGATGTCAGGAAGGCAATCGAACGGATCAACAAGGTCTGCCGTGAGCTGACCGAATCACGTTCCATCAAGGACTGCCCGGACATTCTGGAGTTTCGGAGATAGGGGCCGGGCAATCTTGTCCCTCCGGCGAGACGGCACCCCCGGGTCGAACATGGTCGGCTCGGAGGCTCTCCCGCCTCTGACATGAATGAGGCATGACCGCGACCGCCGAGATGGTGCTGGGCATCGGCCCGAACCGGGCTCCCGAGGCGGCCTTCGG
>JAOZRQ010000391.1 GCA_029940115.1 Desulfobacterales bacterium | reverse complement strand
CTCCGCCAAACTGCAAGTTTGGCACTCCGGACAATCTTTTTGTTGAAGGCTCTAGAAGGGCAAAGGGTAAAGGGTGAAGGACCTCATCCTCACCCTTTGCCCTTCGTCTCATCCTTAATATAAAGGAAAGGAGAATGTTATGGCGGTTATCACCATTTCCAGGCAATTCGGCGCGGGTGGGAAAACCCTGGGCAAAATGATTGCCCGGAAACTCGGGTATTCTCTTGTGGACAATGAGATCATCCAGATGGTTGCGGGCAAGGCCAAAGTCTCAACCAACTGGGTGGAGTCAATCGAGAAGGAGGCGGGTGGGAAATTCCTGAGATTCATTTCGGGCGTGGTCCCCAAGAGTCTCGTGGATCGGGTGCTGGATGACAAACGGGGATACATTGACGAGGAGATCTATGTGGATCTGCTTCACAAAATCATCACCCGGCTGGCCGACGATGGCAACGTGGTCATCATCGGCAGGGGAGGTCAGTACATTCTGGAAGATCGGGAGGATACGTTCCATCTCCTCCTGATCGGTGAGAAGGAAGACCGGATAAAGTTCATGGAGGTCCATTATGAACTGACCTATGTCCAGGCCCGTCAGGCAGTGGAGTTGGATGACAAGCGGCGGATCAACCTGTACCGCAAATTCGGCAAAAAGGACTATGATCATCCGGACCTCTACCATGCAGTTCTGAACATGAGCAAAGTGGACTTGGAAACCGCCAAGGAGATGGTGTGCAGACTGATTCAGACCCGGGCCGTGAAACTCCCTGAAAAAGCAACTTCTGCCGGACTGTTGGAGGAGGTTTGGGGATAAGAGGCATGAAGCGTGAAGCGTGAAACGTGAGGCGTGAGGCGTGAAGCGCATCACGTTTCACGTCTCACGCATCACGCATCACGTTTCACGCATCACGCATGACCCAAAAAATGTCCAACTCAGAATTGTACATCGACCCTCGTGTCGCGGATCATCCAGTGGCACTCTCCATCGGGTCCCGTCTGAATGCCTGTTCCGTCATCCGGGACAGAGCTGAGGTTTACCGGAGCGTCTCCTCTGCAACAGACCCTGTGCAAAAGGGTAAGGAGACCCTTTTTCTCACCCGGAATGACGGCGCGTTTATCCGGCCATGTCCCGGAACCCGGCACTACAGATGTTGCGGCTACCAGATCCTGCACATCGGGACCTTTTGCACGATGGACTGCGCCTACTGCATATTGCAGTCCTATTTTCATCCGCCCGTGCTTCAGTGTTTTGTCAATCATGAGGAGATGCTCGCGGAGCTGAACCACCTGTTTTCGGCAAACCGGATATCCAGAGTCGGGACCGGAGAATTCACGGACAGCATGATCTGGGAGAGATGGACCCCGCTTTCGAACTTGCTGGTCCCCCTGTTTGCGGATCAGTCCCGGGCGGTGCTGGAACTGAAGACCAAAACCGTTGCCATTGATGCGTTGAGGCATCTGGATCACCATCGCAAGACCATCGTCGCGTGGTCTCTGAACACCGAGGAGGTGATCCGCAAGACAGAGCGTCACACCGCTCCTTTGTCTGCAAGGCTCCAAGCCGCGGCAACATGCGAGTCCCATGGGTATCCCCTCGCGTTCCATTTTGACCCGATGTTCATCTATGACGGGTGTGAGGCCGCATACTCACAGGTGGTCGAGCAAATGTTCACGCATGTCGGCCCGGAGAATGTCGTATGGATCAGCCTCGGCACCTTTCGTTTCATGCCCGCCCTGAAATCGGTCATTCAGAGACGATTCCCCCGGTCAAGGATCATTTACGGCGAATTTGTCCCGGGTCTGGATGGCAAAATGCGCTATTTCAAGCCGCTCCGCATCCGGCTTTACCAAGCGATGGTCCGCCGCATCAGGGAGTTGGCCCCGGATGTGACGGTCTATCTCTGCATGGAGGATGATGACGTGTGGCAAAAATCTTTTGGGTTTGTCCCTTCTGAAAGAGACGGACTTCCGGAAATGCTGGATCAAAGCGCGGTGAGGCATTGTGGCTTGAAACTTGAAACTTGAAACTGATGAATCTGGATCATATGAAAAACAGGCGGTTGGCGGGGCTTTTTCTGTTGGGTGGTGTCCTGTTCAACTATCCGATCCTCTCCCTGTTCAATCTCAAGGTGATGCTGTTCGGGATCCCGGTCCTGTACCTTTACATTTTCTCGCTCTGGACCCTGTTGATCTTGCTGATTGCCGTTGTCACCAGTAAAGTGAGGATGAAGGATGAAGTTCATCCTTCATGTTTCATCCTTCAAAAGGATAATCAGCCTTGATCCTCGCCTCGGCCAGTCACCCGCCGGATTGGCAAATCCGGCGGGATTTGCCAATCCGAACCATGTGGCCCAAATGAAGATCATGCCAAATGATCAATCTGCTGATTTTGAAGATGTATATCCATGAAAATTGCTGAAAAACATTCTCATCTGAACGGACTTGAGTTTCTCCTGACTCATAAACCTGACCTATGGAAAGAAATACAGGAAGTGATAATCCAAGCTGATGGCCAAGCATGTGACACAAAGATATGCAAAGACGAAACCAGAAAGAGGGATCTCTCCAAAGACATGAGAAACAGCCTGAAAAAATCGTTTGAGCACAAAAATTGGATGGAAAGCAGAGCAATCGAAATTGGCAAATCTCTCTGCGATGTCATTCGTCATGGAAGGGAGTGCCTGCCGTTCCTCTGGTTATTGTCGGCATTGAACCATAAAGCCTCAAAAGGATCTTCATAATGGCCAATGAAACCAAAAGATTCTTTTTGAAAGAACTGACCAGACGTTTTGGCACGTTGCGCAGGCTGGGCAACAGCCAATCCTTATTTGAGATGGGCAATGGCGCCGCTCGAATATATGTTCGCTATTCAAAGAAGCACAGCAAAAACCAAGCCTTTTACGGATTACGCAAAGAAGATGTTCAGATGATTGAGGGGCGTCCGTCTGTTTTATGTTTTTTATGGAATGATCAAAAAGAACCATTGTTAATTCCTTTTGCAGAATATGAAGATCTCTTTGCCACCGTTCCCCCTGCAAATGATGGGCAGTATAAAGTGCAAGTCTACGAACAAAATGACATCACAGAGCTTTATATCCCAAAAGCCGGTCGTTTCAATGTGGAAAGTTGCTTTGGCTGGAGTTCGTTGGAAAACCTTGTCAATGCCTCAATTTTGAAAGTTCCTGATCTGTCTCATTCCCAAGTGCAGACTCTCCTTGGATCTATCGGAACCAGAAAGGGGTTTGACATTTGGGTGCCTGCAAATGATCGGATGAAAATGGATTGGTCACTCACCTCTCAATTTGATTGTTGTCACAAATTTCCCCCCGGACTTGATTCAGTCAAATGGGTCGTTGGGGAGATAGACATCATTTGGATCGAGCGGGGATCAGGGATTGCCAAAGCTTTTTTTGAGGTGGAACATTCGACTCCGATCTATTCGGGCTTGCTCCGATTCAATGACGTGCATCTTGTTGCTCCTCAACTCAATGCAAGCTTCAGTGTCGTGTCCAATGATGAAAGACGATCTCTTTTTGTGCGTCAGTTGAACAGGCCGACTTTTCAGATGAGCGGATTGGGCAAAGTTTGCAACTTTTTGGAATACCGAAATGTGTATGAATGGCATGACAGAGTTCGGTAAAACTGTGAATGGGGAAGAAACCCGGCTTTTGAAAGTCGGGTTTCTCCAGATGTGACAAACCCATGTTGGAAACCACCAGCATCCTCTTCTTCTCATTTGGATACCTCTGCTTTTTGTTTGCCATCGCGTACATGGGTGACAAACACGCGGAGTCCGGATCCAGCATCATCGGCAACCCGTACATATACGCGCTGTCCATGGCGGTCTATTGCACCGCGTGGACCTTTTACGGCAGTGTGGGACGAGCGGTCCGGGACGGGCCCGGGTTTCTGACCATCTATGTCGGACCCACCCTGATGGCGGCCTTGGGAGGGCTGGTGATGCGGAAGATCATCCGGATCAGCAAGGCCCACCACATCACCTCCATTGGGGATTTCATCGGGTCGAGATATGGAAAGAGCACCACATTGGCCGGCGTGGTCACCATCATCGCGGTGCTCGGGGTGGTCCCGTACATCTCGCTTCAGCTGAAGGCCATCTCCACCAGCTTCCTGATCGTCCAGCAATATCCCCAGGTGGCCATGCCCCTTCACCACGCGCATGTGCCAGTGCTCAAGGACACGGCGTTTTATGTGGCCCTGTTGCTCGCGGTCTTTGCCATCCTCTTTGGAACCCGGCATCTTGAAGCCACCGAGCGCCATGAGGGACTGGTCGCGGCGATTGCGTTCGAGTCGGTGGTGAAGCTTGCGGCCTTTCTTGCAGTGGGCGTCTTTGTCACCTATGGCATCCATGACGGATTCACAGATCTGTTCGACAAGGCCGCATCGGCACCGGAACTGGACCGCCTGTTCACCATCGATCCGGACCACACCACATATGCCGACTGGGGCATTTACATCTTCCTCTCCATGATGGCGATACTGTTCCTTCCCCGACAGTTCCAAGTCGCCGTGGTGGAAAACGTGAACGAGGAGCACTTGGACAAGGCTTTGTGGCTCTTTCCCTTATACCTGCTCGCCATCAACATCTTTGTGTTGCCGGTGGCATTTGGGGGGATGCTCCATTTTTCCGACGGTCAGGTGGATGCGGACACGTTTGTGCTGACCCTGCCGATGGCCTATGGCAGGGAGGGACTGGTTCTCCTCGTTTACATTGGGGGGACATCCGCTGCCACCGGCATGGTCATCGTGGAGTCCATCGCGCTCTCCACCATGATATGCAATGACCTCGTCATGCCGGTGCTGTTGCGTCTCCCATTTCTCGGACTGAGCCGCCGCGAGGATCTGAGCCGCATGTTGCTCTTCATCCGCCGGGCCGGCATTCTGCTGATATTGTTGCTTGGATACGCGTATTTCCGCATGATCGGGGAATATTACCCCCTCGTCTCCATCGGGCTGGTCTCATTCGCCGCGGTGGCCCAGTTTGCACCGGCCATGTTGGGCGGGATATTCTGGAAGGCGGGCACCCGGGTCGGCGCGCTCTGCGGTCTGATCGCCGGGTTTCTGGTCTGGACATACACCCTTTTTCTTCCCTCTCTTGTTCAGGGCGGACTTCTGCCACGGGAATTTGTGACTCAGGGCCCCTTTGGCATCGAAATGCTGAAACCCTTTGAACTCTTTGGACTGAAGGGCTTCAATCGGATCGCGCACGCGGTCTTCTGGAGCATGCTGGCCAATGTGGGCGCATACATCGGGGTCTCTCTTTTCTCGCGACCCACGGCCATCGAACATGCCCAGGCCACCCTCTTTGTGGATGTCTTCAAGGTGGGGGACGGACTCAAGCCCCTGCCCACCGGATGGGGAACCGCATCGGTTCCGGATCTGCGCTCCCTCCTGAAACGGTTTTTGGGGGAGGAGCGGACCGATGAGGCCCTGTCCGCATATGCCAAAGCGCAGAATATGGACTGGGAACGCTCTCTGACCGCAGATCCCAAGTTGGTGGCCCATGCGGAAAAGTTGCTGGCCGGCGCGATTGGGTCCGCGTCCGCGCGGGTGATGGTTGCGTCTGTGGTCAAGGAGGAGCCCCTCGGCATCGAAGAGGTGATGGACATCCTGGATGAGACTCGGCAGGTCATCACCCACAGCCATGAGCTGGAGGAGGCGACCATGGAACTGAAGGCCGCAAACGAGCGACTGAAGGAGCTCGACCGGCTCAAGGACGAATTCATCTCCACCGTGACCCATGAGCTGCGAACCCCGCTCACCTCCATCCGGGCCCTGGCCGAGATACTGCGTGACAACCCGGGCCTTGATCCGGTCCAGCATGGGCAGTTTTCCGAAATCATCATCAATGAAAGCGACCGGCTCACCCGCCTGATCGTCGAGGTCCTCGATTTTCAGAAGATCGAATCTGGAAGGATGGAATGGCGCATCTCCTCAGTGAACATGGCGGAGATCATCGCCCATGCGGTCACGACCAGCAACCAGCTCTTTCGGGACAAGAACATTCACGCGGAACTGATCCTTCCCCAAGCGTGTCCGCCCATTGCCGCGGACTGGGACCGGCTGATGCAGGTCATGGTGAACCTCATCTCCAACGCGGTCAAGTTCTGTGACAGGGATCAGGGGAAGATCACCATCACCCTGACCGTCGGAACGACGGCGAGCGGCGAGCGGCGAGCGGCAGGCGGCGAATGTCCGCTGACCGCTGACCGCTCGCCGCTCGTCGCTGACCGCTCGCCGACGAACATGAGAGTGGATGTGAGGGACAACGGCATCGGCATCAGCAAGGCGGATCAGGAGATCATCTTCAAGGAATTCCGGCAAGTCAGGGACACTGCCCGGGGCCGCCCGGCCGGCACGGGTCTGGGGCTGACCATCACCCGCCGCATCGTCGCCTTTCACAAGGGAAAAATTTGGGTGGAGAGCGAACCCGGGAAGGGATCCACGTTTTCATTCACGTTGCCAATCTGTGAGGATGAAGGATGAAATATGAAATATGAAGCATCAAACATCAAGCATCAAGCATCAAGCATCAAGCACCAAGCACCAAGCATCAAGCATCAAGCACCAAGCA
>JAOZRQ010000390.1 GCA_029940115.1 Desulfobacterales bacterium | reverse complement strand
TTCACGTCTCACGCATCACGTCTCACGCATCACGTCTCACGCATCACGTCTCACGAATCTGGTCCCAATGTCCCCTTTGACAACTGCCCGTTCAATGTTTTCAACGGATGTGATCACGGCTCTTTTTCCGCTATTGGTGGCAAACTCGACGCAGGCTTCCACTTTGGGCAACATGGACCCGGTCGAAAACTGCCCCTCCTGTATATGACATGTAGCCTCTTCAGGTGTCACGGCCTCAAGCATTTTCTGATTTTTCGTCCCGAAGTTCAGCATGACGCCCTTGACATCGGTGGCAATGACGAAAACGTCCGCTTTCACTTCCTGGGCCAGACAGACGCTGGCGAGGTCCTTGTCAATCACCGCGTCCACGCCCTGAAACGCTCTCCCCTCCCGTATCACCGGGATCCCGCCGCCGCCGCAACAGATGACAATGAAGTCCATCTGAATCAGGGTCTCAATCTCCCGCTTCTCAATAATCGTGACTGGCCGGGGAGAGGCCACCACCCGGCGATATCCCTTTGGTGTCTCCACGGTCGGATACGGCATTTCAGCGGCTCTCTCCTTGGTAAAGCTGGGGCCGATCGGCTTTGTCGGGTTCGCAAAGCCTGGATCATTTTTGTCAACCACCACATAGGTGAGCAGACTGACCAAGGGTCTATAGTCTATCCCCAACTCCATCAGTTCGCTGTCGAGCGTCGCCTCAATCATGTAGCCGATCTGGCCTTCGGTCTGTGCCACCAATATCTCCAAAGGAAGTCTCGGAACGTCCTCGCACGACTCCTGTTGCAACAGCAGATTGCCCACTTGGGGGCCGTTCCCGTGGGTGATGATGATCTTGTAATCCTTGGAAAGCCGGGCGATCTGCCGGACCGTAATCCTCAGATTCTCAAATTGATCTTCAATCGTGCCCTCCTGGCCCTTCAGGATCAGCGCGTTTCCTCCCAATGCGATCATGAGGATTGGTTTGTCGTTTGTCTCGGTATTCATATCATCTTCCTTGGCGATGGGCTAGGGGTTATGGGCTATCGGCTATGGGCTATCGGCCATGGGTTATGAATTCGACTCGCCTCTTGCCTCTCATCCCAACCTGAAATTCCAGTTTCGATATGAGTCATTCTGACTCCTACCTTGCCCTTCGCCTCTCATCCCAACCCATGTCGTATTCACGCTGCCGACGCAGATATACCCTACCTTGCCCTTCGCCTCTTGCCTCTCATCCCAACCGCTCTTTCAGAAGTTTCTCCAGAGTGGGTTCGCTGTTGTCCTTGTATTCGTAGCGGATGCGGAGGATCGGCTTGTTCACGGAGATCACCCGGGTCAGATCAATGGGTGTGGCTCCCAGAACGAGATCGCAGTCGGTGTTGTTGATGGTCTCCTCCATGTCCTTTATCTGATGGGCACCGTATCCCATGGCCGGCAGCAGGGTTCCGATGTTCGGATATTCCTCAAAGGTCTCCTTGAGTGTTCCGACAAGATACGGCCTTGGGTCAATGAGTTGGGAAGCCCCGAACCGCTGGGCCGCGATCACGCCGGCCCCGTAGGTCATCTCACCGTGGGTGAGCGTAGGACCGTCCTCCACCACCAGCACCCGTTTGCCTATGATCTGGGCCGCATCTTCCACGAGAAGCTCCGAATCGGCCAGCACGATGGCGGCCTTCGGGTTGTGTTGTGCAATGTTCTTCCGGACGATGTCCACGTTTGCAGGCGTCGCGCTGTCCACCTTGTTGATGATCGCGATGTTCGCCATACGCATGTTGGTCTCCCCGGGATGGTAGGTGAGCTCATGCCCGGGCCGGTGGGGATCGAAAACCACAATGTGGACATCCGGCCTGTAGAACGGGGTGTCGTTGTTCCCGCCGTCCCAGACGATGACATCCGCCTCTTTTTCGGCCTCTTTCAGAATTTTTCCGTAGTCAATCCCCGCGTAAATCACCGCGCCCATGGCCACCACCGGCTCGAACTCCTCCCGCTCCTCAATCGTGCATTCATATTTGTCAAGGTCCTCATGAGAGGCGAACCGCTGGACCACCTGTTTGGTCAGGTCCCCATAAGGCATGGGATGGCGGATCGAAACCACTTTCTTCCCCATGTTCTTGAGGATCCGGACCACCTCCCGTCCGGTCTGGGACTTGCCGCAACCAGTTCGGACCGCGCAGACCGAGACGATCTTCTTCTCGGATTTTAACATGGTGTAAGGCGCGCCAATGATGATGAAATCTGCCCCGGCCACGGTGACAATGGATGCCTTGTGCATGACCTCAATATGCGGCACATCGCTGTAGGAAAAGGCCACCAAGTCAACCTGGTTTTCCGTGATCAGCTCCGACAGCTTCTCATCAGAATAGATCGGAATGCCATTCGGATAGAGTTCCCCGGCCAGCTCCGCAGGATATTGTCGGCCATCAATATTCGGGATCTGGGTAGCCGTGAAGCCAATGACATTGTAGCGGTTGTTGTCCCTAAAGTAAACATTGAAGTTGTGGAAATCGCGCCCCGCGGCCCCCATGATAATCACTTTTTCAACCATGATGATGTTACCTCCTTAATTATTTCTGATTATAACGGATTTAGGGGAGCCCGTGAATTTATACTTGAACTTGAACTTGAACTTATACTTGAACTTGTGCTTGCCCGCAAATGAATGTTAACGCTCGTGTTCACGTTCACGGACAGAGCGGCCTCCCCGAAAAGCGTTATAATCAGGTTTTATGAACCAAGTTCCGTTTCACCCTTAACCCTTAACCCTTAAGCCTTAACCCTTAACCCTTCATCCTAATGTCGCGACCATGACCGCCTTGATGGTATGGATCCGGTTTTCCGCCTCATCAAAGACCACCGAGGCTTCGGACTCAAAGACCTCCTCGGTCACTTCCATCGCCTCAAGACCGAATTTCTGAAAGATATCCTCGCCGATCGCGCTTTCCCGGTTGTGAAACGCGGGCAGGCAGTGGAGAAACTTCACACCCGGGTTCCCTGTCATCTCCATGACCGCCTGGTTCACCTGATACGGCTTCAGCAACCCAATCCTCTCCTTCCAGACGTCTTCCGGTTCCCCCATGGAGACCCAGACATCTGTGCAGAGAAAATCGCAGTCCTTCACCCCTTTTGCCACATTGTCGGTGAGCAGGAGCTTCGCTCCGGTCTCCTTGCCAATCGCTTTGACTTGGCTGACCAGTTCCGCGCTCGGTTGCAGATCTTCTGGAGCCACCGAGCGAAAATCCATCCCCATCTTCGCGGCCCCCACCAGCATCGAGTTCCCCATGTTGTTCCTCGCATCCCCCAGATAGGCGAACGTCACTTGGCTCAACGGTTTGTCCGAATGCTCCTGCACTGTCAGAAAATCCGCGAGGACTTGGGTGGGGTGATATTCGTTGGTCAGGCCGTTCCAGACCGGGACCCCCGCGTATCTTCCCAACACCTCGATCTTCTCTTGGCCAAACCCCCGGTATTCAATCCCGTCATACATTCTGCCCAGCACCCTGGCGGTATCCCTCAGGGATTCCTTGTCCCCCATCTGGGACCCAGACGGTCCTATATAAGTAACATGCGCGCCTTGGTCATACGCGGCTGTCTCGAACGCGCAACGGGTCCGGGTGGATGATTTCTCAAAGATCAGGGCGATGTTTTTCCCCTTGAGCCGGGGCTGTTCGGTGCCGGCATATTTGGCCTTTTTCAGATCAGCCGAAAGATCAAGCAAAAATCGGGTCTCTCCGGGCGTGAAATCAAGCAGTTTCAAGAAATTTCTGTTTCTCAAATTGAATGCCATCTTTATCCCTCCTTGTTTTTTTAAGTACTTGGCCAAGTATTCCCAGTTTGTACGGGCGTATTTATGAGTTGGGGGGAGTCCCGTGGGGACTGCTGAGAACAGCCCGGCAATCCATTGCCGGGGTGAGTTGGCAGAAGCCCCCCGAGTCCCGTGGGGACGACCGGAACGTCCCATTGCATTCCGACAAGTCCGGTCGTCCCCACGGACTGAACAAAGATCATGCATGTCCGACCCCGGCAATGAATTGCCGGGCCACTCTCACAAGTCCCTGCGGGACAATGAAGGAACGATCCCCAACTTGTGAATGCGCCCGCTGTGTACAGGACAAAAAGTTGCGACCTGTGCGGTCAGGCCTCCGATTCCGGGTCTGAGGTTCCAGATTTGAGATTTCAGCGGCTGTGTACAGTACCAAAAAAATGCTGATTATAACGGATTTAGGGAGGCCTTGAACTCGAACTTGAACTTGCCCACAAATGAACATTCAAGTTCACGTTCAAGTTCAAGTTCACGTTCACGGGCACGTTCACGGGCAGGCGGCCTCCCCGAAAAGCGTTATAATCAGAAAAAATGAGTGGGAAGAAACCCGGCTTTTTCTTGCAGTTGCGGAGTCTGTCCGTTCGGGAAAAAGCCGGGTTTCTTTGCCATGCACAACTTTTTGTCCTATACACAGCTTCAGCGGGGATTCCTGAATGGGCCGACTTCTCCCCTAACAGAAAAAGCCAAGTTTCTTTCCGGCATCTTTCATTTTGCTTGAAAAGTAGTTTACATTTTTAGGCGAACTGAGGAGTTTGTAGTTCCGCCTTTAGGCGGTGAGGCACCGCCTAAAGGCGGGACTACAAACTCTTCAGCTTGAAAAAGTGTAAACCATGGATGAAGGATGCCTTCTTTCCCATTCATTTTTTCTGATTATAACGGATTTTGGGGAGCCCTGTGAACGTGCCCGCAAACTTGAGCTTGAACTTGAATCCTGACGTGAACATTCATGTCACGTTCACGTTCACGTGCACGTTCAAGGCTCCCCTAAATCCGTTATAATCAGCATTTTTTGCCCTGTACACAGATCAGTAAGTAACCAGCCAAAAGCTTTTCAAGATTTTGTGTCTCACACAGAAATAAAATAGCATATCAAAATCCATGCTAATAGTCGAGAAAAAATGATTTTTATTTTAGCCAATATTTTCAAGTCGTTATACTATGTAAGGGAGATATGACCTGTGGAAAACGTGGTTGCAGAAAAGCAGGCAACATTCCTGAACCACCAGAAATCCAAGCGGGTTTGAGGCTGTGGAATGGAGGGCATAAATAAAATTTTTGACCAAGCAGCAATTTTTTTCCACTTTTCCTTGACCCAGAATCAAATCCAATGTATGATCCCAACATATGGATTTTCGGGAATCGGACTTCATAATCGGCACGCGCAAAAATTCCCATTGTGCATCTCATCCTTGCACCCTTGAAAACAGGTGATCAAATTGAACACTGACAAGGACAAACCCTTGTTGCTGGCACTTGGTGATTTTTCCGGGATTCAGGAGACCGTCTATACCATATCATCCAAAGGCGCACTGAAATCTCTGTGCGCCCGCAGTTTCATGTTGCTGACCGAGCACATTGTTTATGAAATTATGAGGATGGCTGGAAAGATCACCCCTGACACGCCTGCAAATTATCTTATCCGCCTTGATCAAAATGATGAAAAGACGAAGCCTGGAGTCATCTGTTCCGGAGGGGGGCGCGTTCTCCCTGCTCCTGAAAGAGAAAGCAGGATTTGGCATGGATGAGATCAACCAGTTTGCTGACAGGCTGAACGCGTGGGGCCTTAATGAATTTTCCGGAAGGCTGTTTATTGCGATTCATGGGCGTTTCCCGCCGGATTTATCAATCTCACGGGAGCGATGGAAGAAAACATGCAAAAATTTTATTTCTGAATCCCTCTGATGGGGTTTGCCAAGGATGGAAGATTATGATAATGAAGCTTGTTGCAACATTGGTTATGGGTATTCTGCTCCTGCCTGTCAGCGCCATGGCGGAGAAGCTTGTCTTTGCCGTAGTCGAATGGCCGCCGGTAGTGATTGCGGAGAATGGGCAGATACGAGGGATAAGTCCGGACATCACCCGTGAAGTCTGCAAACGAATCCCCGGCATCGAGCCGGAATTTGAATTGCTGCCCTTGAAAAGAGCCCTCAAGTATTTGAAAGAGGGCAAGGTATGTATGGCATCCTTGTTTTATAAGGAGGAGCGGAGCCGGTTTCTCTATTATTCCTCCGACTATCAGTACAAGGTTGTAAATTCCATTGTGGCACCGAAGAAAAGCAGAATAAAGGTGACGAAACTCGATGATCTGAAAGACAAATTTGTGGGAGTGATGGATGCCTATCACTACGGCTCGGAGTTTGATGACCGTGGGGATTTGAAAAAGGCGCGTGCAAGAGATCTGTCAGAACTGGTGCGAATATTTGAAAAGGGACGCGTGGATGTGATCGCGGTCGAAGAGAACGGATTCAAATTCATGTGCAGAGAACTCGGTTTTGACAAGAACAGGTTCGAGTCCGTTTACACCCTTTCCGAAAAGCCGTTTTATACGGTCTTTCCCAAGACGATGGGCCCGAAAGGCGAACTGATGGCTGACAAGTTCGGCAAAATCCTGCGCCAGATAAGAGAAGAAGGCGTCATTCAACAGATTATGGACAAATATCGTTAGTGTGGAATCTGCTGATATGTGGTCTTCATGGATAATCTCGGCCGTGAAATGAACGTCCGGTTATTTTTGGTCGATATCAGAACCCAGAAAGTCGTTTCTATTGTCCGGAGTGCCAAACTTGCAGTTTGGCGGAGGCCCCGGTTTTCAT